>JAKDNQ010000164.1 GCA_030456405.1 Nitrospira sp. | reverse complement strand
CCGAGTTCGAGGATACGGTCGCCCTTGCGAAGCTGCAATTTCCGACAGATCAACTCCAGCTTCTGTTCTTGCGCTGCTGCCAGAGTATGCGCCCCTTTCCAGTAGGCGCAGGTATATTGCATGTGCGGGTCCAGCATCTTTTCGTAAAAGTCGTTGTCCAAATCGTAGTGCTGCTGCGCCACTCTCTTGGAGAGTTGTTTGTTCTGCATATTGAAGAGGCGCGCTTTGACTGCATTGACGATGAGCCGCTTATCGACGACGTCCCGGTCGAGCTGGGCCATATGGACCTTTGAAAAGAATTCGTCCAGCTGATCGGAATCCCACCATCCATCCATATAGGACTCACCAAGTCCCAACGATCCCTCGGCTAGGACACGACCGTAGAGTCCTTCATTATGCACCAGGATATCTCCCGGCTGGGCGCCGTTGATCGTAATGTGGGCCTTGTCGAGCAATTGCTGGATACTCTGCTTGTGGCTCATCGCATCATTGTCCTAGTTGTTCTTGACCGGGTCCGTATTGCTGAGGTCTTACGAGGATTCTGGATTCTGGGCTGGCGGGGTGTGCCCCATCTGGGCTCTACTTTCGACGGCGATGGTTCTGCCTTTGATATGCTCGGGAGGTGTTCTGAGATCCCACACGATCCCCAACCAAGACAGAAACGACAACACATAATAGGACACATCTATTTCCCACCAAAACCATCCTTGATTGGCGGCCGACTGATAGTGATGATGATTGTTATGCCAGCCTTCTCCACAGCAGAGTATGGCGAGAATGAAACTGTTCTTACTCCCGTCGTTGGATTTGTACCTGACTCGACCGATCAAGTGCGCCAGGGAATTGATGAAGAATGTGCAATGATACAGCGCGGTCGTCGAAATAAAAAAGCCCCAGAGGAGACCTGGAAATCCCCATACGCTATAGATGAGCAGCGCGTAGCACAATGGTGAAATCCAGTAGAACCGGTTGAGAAAACAGATTTCAGGATATCGACGAAAGTCCCTCACGAGATTCAAATCGGTTCGCATATAATCTGCAGAGAGTATCCATCCGACGTGAGAAAACCACCACCCTTTTTGCAGTGGGGAATGCACGTCTTCTTCCTGGTCTGAGTATTTATGATGATGCCGATGATGGGCCGCCCACCACAGCACGCCCTTCTGTGCGGACGTCATCGCGAGGAACGCCAGGAGGAACTGGAAGATCCGGCTGGTCT
Organism: Nitrospira sp.; assembly: GCA_030456405.1. Next base: position 4,156 of record JAKDNQ010000164.1, on the reverse strand, counting down.
TGAACGAGCGATGGGAAAAATAGCGGTGATATCCCGCCGTGACCGCAACCATTCTCAGGTAGTAGCTGCCGACAGCGAGCAGAACCCATTCCCATCGAACCCCGGTCTGAAAGGCCAAGAGGCACATCAGATGGATGCTGAGAAATGGAATGATGTCGCAATACTGAGCGAGACCCTTCCAGGGTCTGCCTACGATGGAACCGTCGGTATGATTGGCCATTCCGTTCATACAGAAACCGTTGCGCCTTCAGCTATGCCACGAGTGGTCACTGTGAGAAATCTCTCGCGGTAATTACCCCTTATAGAACTACCCACTTCAGCACGGCCACAGCGGCTCATGTCATCACTCGCGCCGTTCGATATAGCTCATTGGCCCTCACGATCTTGGTCACATCGACTGGCTCCGGAGCCGTCGTGTTTTCTGACTTGCATGGTCTGCTGTAAAGAGATGTTGTCGGTCTGGATTTCTTGAAGAATAGAAGCTTCTGATGTGGTACCGAGACTCGTGACTCCCTCGACGGGTTTGCTCAGCATAAACGTGCTCCTCCTTCGACGGGTTATGCAAAAGGGATTATCCTTTGCATAGAGCCGCGAGGAACAGATGGCAGTTGAGACGCGCGTAAATAGCAAGTGTCCTCGAACCGAGCCCCACCCTCACGGGTGTCTGCAAAACCATGTAAGAGGGTGGTCGTGAACGAGAACGGAAAGAGGGGACTGAATCCGAACCAGCTCAGACCTATAGACCTCCCTCGAGGTTCCCAGGTCGAACCGGCTCAGGTTGTCTCTCCCATGCCGGATGCTGGCAGGTCTTCGGGTTTGCGAGCACTTCGGCTTTCGCCGCCTTCCTACGTCCACCGCTTCCCAGCTCCAAAGAGCCAGTGCGTGTCGTGGATTCGTTCTCGCATACCGCTGCGGGGCAGTCCCGGAGTCGCACCAGGTTCCCTTTTACTCTCTGAGAATACTCAAAGAACCAGCATGGGCCGCAGTCTATTGTGGCATCCGATATTTGTCAACAGAGATGTTGCGGGTCAAGGAATAATTCTGTCTCATCAACGCGATGTCGCAGACGAAGCGCGAAAGTTACCCCCATAGGCTTGCCTGAGGTCCTACTCCCCAGGCTTTCGTCGTCAGGATTGAACTCTATCGATTTCAAGCAGCGCCACGCGGTTGCCTTCGCCAGAGCCACCAATAGACAGCGGCGTTGAGAATGACCACCATTGTGCCCAACAGCAACTGAATGCCTCGTGTCAGGTTATCCGGGTAGAGCAGCGGCAGCAGATATTGGGCGATGAAATCTGAACGATAGGTGGCCTCGCCAGCCTGCGCGCGTAACCAATTCTCAAGCGGCGTAAGAGGGCAGATCCAGCCGATGAATTCAACGACCGCGCCCCAGACAGCCGCCGGTAGGTGCAACCATGCAATCCACCGCCATTTCAGCACGAATAATCCGCCGCACAGGACGAAGACCACGAACGCCAGATGAAGAATGAGAACGAGATCGGCCAAGAGTCGGTGCATGAGCCAACTCGGTTAGAACAAAGAGGGAGAATCATTCGGTTTTGGATACGTCAGCGTGCCCTTCTCCACATGTGCAAATGATGTGAGGATATGTGGGGCGGCGTTCTCGGGAGACATGATATGCCGAACTTCCCAGCCGCGCATGACCAGCGCATCGGCGATCAGCGAGCGGTGGCAGCGCCACGGCGCCGCTTCCGCGCACATGACCGTCGTCTGTTCTTGGGAGCTGAACATGTGTAGCGCGTCGATAGCTGTGCGAAATTCTTCCGTTTGCATATAGTCGGCGTACCCGCGAAAGCTGGCATTGCGCCATCCATCGTTGACAGAATCCTTCTTCGGCTTTCGCAAACCGCCCAACTCCGGCAGATGACGATACTGGAGGCCGGCATCGCGTAACGATAGGGTCAATGTGTCCGTATTGAATTGTGGATTGTGCCGTGAGCGTGGAATCGTTCGGACATCCACGAGGAGCCGAATTTCATGAGCCCGCAAGAGAGCGATGAACTCATCGATTGGTCTGGTCGAATGGCCGATGGTCCAGAGAATCGGTTGCTGAGGCATAGATGAGTGTGGCGCAGAGCGCGGGGAATCGCTACGATACGAAGGATCAATCCGGCGGCATTTTATCGGGATCGACTTCGAGAAGCCTCAGTCGGCCGTTTGCAATGTGTTCAATCTTGTAGAGACGATCGCCGAGCTGAATAGTTCCTACAAGGAGGTTGCCGCTGGCGACAAAGGTAAAGTCTCCTCTCGAAGTCGGTTTAAACGTACCACGGATGATGGCGCTATCGTTGCTGCGGGAGACCGTCGATGTGATATCCAATTCGTGGCTGGCTCCATCGAAGAGTTCGATGGCGATCCTGGGATGGGGTCTGGCCCCGGCATCCTTTAAGATTTGAAGCAGTGGGAGATCGAGAGCGATTTCTCGGTCGCGGAGCACCCACGGTCTTTTCGGCGCCGGGAGTTGATCAGCGGCGGGAGGGGTCAGGACTGTTTGCCATAAACTCTTCGCGGTCGGGCGCTCATCGGCCCACACAGGAAAGACGTATACACACACGAGTAGTCCGATAAGAAGCAGATGTCGGTATGGTATGCGGTTGAACCTGTGCAACGCAAAAACCATCAGAGGTCGCCGGCCTGCCTGGCCCATATCGTCAGCTCTCCCGCATCTTCCAGGACATTCACCGGGACTTCATAATAGTTCTTGAGGGTTTGTTTGGCGTTGGGTCTGAATGGTTTCATCTTGCGCTCGCGATATTGTGGCGCCGTGGTCGCATTCGTTTTGAAATAGAGGCGGCCCTTCTGGACGATACCGAAGAACACCCTATCACAGTAGAGCCCATATCCGCCGAACATCGTCCGGTAGGTCAGGTCCGGCATCTCGCTGAGTTGATCCAGCACGAAGTTTTTGAACGAGTCCGTTTTCATATCGTCACAGATCGGATCGAGATCTGGACTTGAAAGGCATCGCAAAGAACTGGCTAAGACCGACTTGTTCATGAGCGGAGTATTGTTCGAGTCCGATTTGAACGTCTTCCTGACGAACCTGTAAGAAATAGGTGTGGAACAACCGGTCCCAGCCCGAAAAGATCGTGCCGAAATTCGAGTTGTGGTGCAGAGGAAGTTGGGAATGATGGATCCAATGTATGTATGGGGTGATGATAAGGAGTCTGAGGCGCTTATCTATCGGTTCAGGCAACTGAAGGTTGCTGTGCTGGAATTCAGCTGCGGCGACCAGAAGAGTTTCGAAAATGAGCAGCCCTATGACCGGTATGCCCAGAAGTACGACCGCACCAGCCTTGATCAACACTGAAATGAGCACTTCGCCGAGGTGAAACCGAAAAGCGGTCGTGACGTCCAGTTCCAGATCGCTGTGATGGGCTCTGTGGAAACGCCTGAGGAACGGGATCATTTGATTGGCCCAATGGAAGCCGTAGAAGGTGAGATCGAGTAAGACAACGGACGCTGCGACAGTGGCGAAGGGGCCTAGGCCAAGGTAATAAAGCAGTCCCCATCCCTCTGTCTGACGGCTCACAAGGATCAACATCCCGCTGAACAGAAGGTTCACCGCAACAGCGTTGCTCCCTGCGATGGAGAGGTTGGTGGCGATATGGCGGAACCTTGAGCGGATTGAAGCCCGGAACGGAGTCCATGACTCGATTACCAGGAGAAGCCCTAGAACCCCGAGGACTGTTGTCAGGCGTAAGAAGGAAAGAGTCTCCACATCCATTGGAGGTCCTGTTGTTTCGCTCCTGGTGGTGTTCGGCGGGTTACTTGATTGTCTGCAACGTGTCGCGCAATTCCTTCAGCTCGCTTGTCAAGAGATCAAGATGCAAATCGCGTTGTGGTTGGTCGCCCTTGAATTTCCAGAGCCGCTTGAAGATGGCCGTCAATTCCTTCTTGTGCGTCACGGCTAAGTCGTAGACCGGTGTCTTGGCCTGGGCATCCGTCACACTGCAGAACGCATCATTGAGCGCATGGAACTGATTGTGCAAATCATCGAAGGCGGTATCAACGCCTTTCCCGCCCTTAGCCTTGCCTGCCGTGATCTCCATCATTGTGGTGAGATTGATCATCGTCTCAACCCCGCTCGCGCCTTTCGCTTGCGCCGCATAGTCGCCCGCTCGGGGATAGAACA
>JAKDNQ010000580.1 GCA_030456405.1 Nitrospira sp. | reverse complement strand
AAGCGATGCAGCAGAAAGGCTTGGCCAATTGGGCGCTCAGCATGGGCCGCCAACGGCTGGGGGCGCTGACGCTCCAAAACCACCCGCAGTTTTTGCAAAATCTCAAGATGAATCGGCTGCAGTCTCCTACCCAACAGATCGATGTGGCGGCGCTCGATCTCATCAGAGACCGGGAGCGGGGGGTCCCGCGCTACAACGAGTTCCGCAGACAGTATGGGCTAAAACAATTGACCAGCTTCGACGATTTCGTCGATACGCGCCTCTTCAAGTTCTCGTCGGTTCGACGTGAGCAGGAGCGGCTCGTGACGCTGTTGCGGGAAGTCTACGGGCAGCATCAGTGCGATGCGTCAAAGAAAATCACCGAGGCGCAGTTGAACGACGACGGCTCGCCTATCAACGATTGTCTAGGGCATCCGAACGGCAGCCTGATCGACAATATCGAGGACGTTGATACCGTGGTCGGCTGGTTGGCGGAATTCAGGCGTCCGCATGGGTTCGCCATTTCTGAAACACAGTTCGTTGTCTTTATTCTCAATGCCTCGCGCCGCCTCTTCAGCGACCGGTTCTTCACCTCCAGTTTTCGCCCGGAGTTCTACACCACGTTTGGGGTCGACTGGGTCACGAACAATGGGCCCGGTCCGGAGATGATGGAAGAGGGAATGCCCAACGGTCACGAACAGCAGGTCTCTCCCATGAAACGCATTCTTCTGCGGGCGATGCCTGAACTGGCAGGCGAGCTTCGGGGAGTAGTGAATGTATTCGATCCATGGGCGAGGGATCGTGGGGAATATTACAGCCTGGATTGGAAGCCAAGGGCGGGGGCGGAAGAAGATGAGGCGTTCGCCAAGTAGTAAGAGATGAGGGTGGCCTGGTCGTCCCCTTGCTCGCGGAGCGGCGCACGATCAGAATGTGCTCGCTCGATGCGCGCAGCGGATACATTCTCGACCGTTCTCCGCACTCTCTCTGCCCACGCTTTCTTGACTTCATCTCCATCGGAATTTATGATGTGGTCTCACCTGTAGGTACATAAAAGGAATCCATGAAGTTTACAAATGTTCGCGAACTCAAAGCCAAGACTTCCGAGATGCTGAGAACCGTTGAGCGAGGAAACACCGTGTTGGTGACCACCCACGGCCGCCCGACAGCGATGCTTGTGCCGGTAACAGAGGACGATATTGAGGATGCCTTGTTGACGTATAGTCCGACCCTTCGGAAAAAAATTGAAGCAGGCCTCAAGGATATCCGCGCGGGTCGGACGATGTCGCTATTCGACTACAAAGCTACACGTACAAAGAAAAAGATCCGTACCGCGTGACCTGCCAGGTCTTTCTCTCAGAGAAAGCGCAACGAGACCTCGATGCCTTTTCTGACAAGATCGCGAATCAAATTCTCGCCGATTGCACTCGCCTCGCCCACGATTCTATTCCGGACGGAAAACGGATCAAGAAGTTGCAAGGGTTCAAAGACAATCTCTATCGTTTGAGGGCAGGCGACTACCGCGTGGTGTTCAAGCGGTCCGGCACTCGAATCGACATTGTGCGCGTCCTGACCAAGCCGGATTTTCAGAAGGCGTATTGAGCGACACGGAAGGTTGTGAGAGGCGATTGCAGACGGACATCCTCCAACATATAACCGCCACAAAGCAGTTTTTCGAGAGGGCGTTTAAGAAGGTGGAATGATACCCGCATCGTTCCTTTGCTCCCGGAGCGCGCGCCCTGAGAAGGAATAGAGAGGGCAGACTAGATGATCTCCTGTGCTCGCGCAACGCGCGGTCTCAGAAGGATGAGAAGGGAGTGGCCAGGTGCCC
>JAKDNQ010000579.1 GCA_030456405.1 Nitrospira sp. | reverse complement strand
CTTGATCATTGCGCGCAGATAAACCCATCCTGTCTCCTCGGTCACCTCGTTCTGCACGAGAGTCAAAGAAATGAATCTTTGCCAGATCATTTTGAATGACAGCTGCATCCTAAAACAGAGATAGGAATGGTGTGGGAGGCACAAAAAGACCTTGTCGGCCGCGCTGGACGCGGATATAAAGGATGCATCGCCAAACACAGCCTTTAACCGACAAGGTGAGAGACATGGTACGACACACGGTGTTCGGATTCAAACTGGAACGGACCGAGGAAGCCTTGACCGCGCATGGCGGGTTGGCCTTGTTGGCCGAGTTCAACCACGGGCTCGGCGTCTGTGGATTGACGGATCGGTATCTGCCAGGCCCTGGGAGCAATCGAGGTTATGTGCCGTCGGTGTTTGTGGATCGGCTCATTCTGATGCTCCAAGCGGGGGGCCAGTGCCTGGAGGAGCTGCGCGAGTTGACCCGCGAAGCCGGGCTCCTGCGGCTGCTGGGTCGTGCGGTCATCCCCGATCCGGATACCGTGGGCGATTGGCTGCGACGGATGGGCGATCCGCAGACGGGGCAAGCGGGATTGGTGGGCCTGGGGCAGGTGCGGGCCGCCCTAAATGCCCGACTCTTGCGACGCGATGGGCATACCACCTACACGTTGGATGCGGATGCGACGCTGGGGGCGGGTGAAAAGCGTGACGCCCCCTGGAGCTACCAAGGGGTGCGGGGGTACATGCCGATGCTCGGCTGTGTGTTTGAGACCCCGGTCTGTCTCGTGGATGAGTTTCGGGAGGGGAATGTGTCACCGGGCGCCGGGCAGCTGGAGTTCTACCAACAGTGTCGTGTGCGCATACCTCTGGGCAAACGGCTGGCGCGGTATCGGGCCGACAGTGCGTCGTATCAGGCGGCGTTGATCAATGAGTTGGAGACGGATCACGTCCAGTGGGCCATCACGACGGATCAGGATGTGGCGGTCAAGGCCGTGATCGCCGGAGTTCCCACGGAGGCGTGGCAGGAACCGGAGCCGGGGTGTGGCTATCAGGTGGCGGAGGCCGTGCACACCATGAACCAGACGAAGGCCGCGTTTCGGCTGAGCATCAAGCGCGAAGCGCGGCCGCAGGGCGATCTGTTTGAGCCAGCCACTGGGCCGTATACCTATCACGTCGTGGCGAGCAATTGGCCGCAGGAGGAGAAGACGGCCCATGAGGTGCTGATCTGGCACAACCAGCGCGGCCAGGCCGAGAATTTTAACAAGGAATTAAAGAACGGGCTAGGGCTCGAGCAGTTGCCGTGCGGCGATTCGAGAGCCAATGCCGTCTTCTTCCGGATCGGCGTGCTGGCCTAGAACCTCTTCATTGGCTTCAAGCGGCTCGCCTGTCCCGCCGCATGGGCATCGCAGACGATCGCGACAGTGCGGTGGAAACTCGTGCAGGTGGCCGGACGGATTCTGCGCCGTGCGGGACAAGTGATCTTGCGACTCGTGTTGGATGCCGAGGCGCTCGCCTGTTGGCGCACCATCCGACAGCGGTGCGGGGCGCTGGGCGTGGCACCCTGACGCAGGAAAGCCGTCGCGACACTGAGGATCGGTGGAGGACAGGGAGTGGTGTGCCTTCGCTCGCCGTCCTGCAGCGCGCGTGGCCCTCGTGGGCCGCACCAACAGGGAGGGCGGCATCCGGTTCCCTAGGGAAGACGAGCCAGGGGCCCAACGCGAGGCGTACAGCCTTCAGCACAGGGGACTGGAGAATTTCTATCTCTGTTGTTGGGTGCATATAAACTCTTGCACCTTTGCTCGTACCCTCTTACAATGTTTTCCGCGAGA
>JAKDNQ010000578.1 GCA_030456405.1 Nitrospira sp. | reverse complement strand
AGTTGCCGCCCGAAGCGGATCGGGAAATCAATGCTCTTCAGCGAGGGGCGACGATTGTTCTTCAGAAATCCATTAAAGAAGGGTTCGGTTTGGCGGTCTCAGAGGCGATGTGGAAAGGCAAGCCGGTCGTAGGTGGAACGGCCGGTGGAATTGCTGATCAGATTATCGATGGGGTGACCGGCTATACTGTGCATTCTATTGAAGGAGCCGCATTCAGGGTGAGGCATCTTCTGAACAATCCCGGGTTGAGTCAGCGCATGGGCGGCGCGGCCCGGGAGCATGTACGACGAAACTTCCTGATCACGCGTCACCTGGCCGATTACTTGACGCTCTTGAAGATATTCACCCATTGATGGCGAGACGGCGACGGTCAAGTTCACAGCGTGTCGGCGTGGATAACGAGTCGCGATGACAATGACCAAGACGCTGTTGCCCCAGGTTCGCCAGCAAGTAGGAGACATCGAAAAGGTCGAAGTGCTGGTGGGAATCCCCACGTTCAATAACGCTGCGACGGTGGGGGCGGTGGTGACCGCTGTCAAGGCCGGCATACGCAAGGTGTGTCCTCAGGCTTCTGTTATCGTGGTGAATGCGGATGCTGGCTCGCAAGACGGCACCGCCGACACCATCATACACACGATAGGATCTGAACTGTCGACGGTGTGTATCCAGCACTTAGAAGGTGGTGTGTTTCCTGGTCCGATCGCCCTCCAGGCTCTGTCTGAGTCCGGGGTGCCCGGTCGCGAGCATGCATTTCGAGCGTTTTTTATGATCGCGGAAGCGTTGCAGGCAAAAGCTTGCGTCGTGATCGATGCCAATCTTCGCTCTTTTACGCCTGATTGGATGGAGGTCTTGCTCTATCCTGTCCTTGAAAAGGGCGTGGACTATGTCGCCCCTCTCTTTTGTCGAGCGAGATATGAGGGGAGTTTGACGAATTGCATCATCTATCCCCTCAATCGGGCGCTCTACGGCAAACAGATCCGTTATCAAAGCGGCGGCGGTTATAGTTTCTCCGGAAAGCTTTCGAGTCTCTACTTGGCGAGGAATGTATGGGAGGGAGTGGGAGCGCGGTATGGGATCGATAGTTGGTTGACCACCGTTGCCGTTGCCGAAGGATGTGAAGTCTCTCAAAGTTTTTTGGGAACCAGGGTTCAAGATGTCAAGTTGACCGGCGTCGAACTATCGGAGGTGCTTGCCCAAGCAGTCGGGGGATTGTTCTACCTTATGGAGACGTATCAAGATGTGTGGGAAGGCAGAGCCGGGTCGGTACCGATTCCGCAATTTGGTTTCCCCTATGAGTCTGGACCCGTAGGCGGCGCCATCAATGTTGAACGGATGGTGAGAGGATTCCGACAGGGGTTACGAGATCTTCTGCCTATCTGGGAGATCATTCTGGCTCCTGAGACGCTGGCTGGAATCCTCGCCCTAGGCGTAGTTGAAGCGGAAGAGTTCAGCTTTCCTGAGGCATTGTGGGTTCAGACCATTTACGATTTCGCTCTGGCCTATCATGAAAAGGCGCTCCATCGCGAACACTTGCTCAAGTCGCTGACCCCTCTGTACCTCGGGCAAACAGCCTCGCTTGTCCTGAGGACCAGAGATGGGCCGTCAGATGATGTCGAACGAGCCGTCGAAGCATTATGTAAAACGTTTGAGAGCATGAAACCGTATTTGACTGAGCGATGGCGATTTCTGTGAATAGGCGCGCCAGGGAGCCAGCGGGCTTGATGCGGAACCTCTTCTAGCAGGCTGCGGAAAAACTCGATTGTTGCGTAATACGCCTCGATCAGCTCACGTGTCGTGTCGGTGTCAGAATAGC
>JAKDNQ010000577.1 GCA_030456405.1 Nitrospira sp. | reverse complement strand
ATTTGGAGAATAATGCCAAGGTGTGGTACGGCCAGAAGAAAATTAAGAAAGTCGTTGAAAAGAAACGTTCGATCTTTTAGTCTCTGCGACGTCCGTTGAACCCTCTTCTCTCATGCCCCACCGCCAGTATTCCGGCACGGTGGGGCTTTTTTATTTCCACTCGGTCTCTCTGTGCTGCGCTAACGCTTGTACTGCTTGCCGGATGTGGCCCCTCGGTGAACCGGTATCTCCTCATCGACGCAAGCCTGCGCGCCCACGACCCCAAGGGCGCCGACGCCATTGTCCAGCGGGCCGAAAAAGAATATGGCGATAAAAGCCTGGTGCTCTATGGCATGGATCGAGGGACGACCCTTCAACTCGTCGGCGACTATCAGCAGAGCAACGTAGTCTTGGAACAGGCCGAGGAGGAACTGGATCGTCTCTATACCAGAAAGATTCGAACGGAGGCGCTCGCGTTCATGACCAATGATACGGCGCTCCCTTACGAGGGGGATCCGTACGAACAGGTGCTGATCAATGTATTGAAAGCCCTCAACTATGCGGTATTGGGTCAGTGGCAGGATGCGCTGGTCGAAGCTCGTCGCATCGACCATCGGCTGAACGTCCTGTCGGATCGAACACAGGAGAAGAATGCCTATCAGGACGACGGATTCGCGCGATATCTGAGCGGCATTCTCTATGAAAGCACCGGCGATGTGAACAATGCGTTTATTGCCTATCGAAAGGCGTATGAAACCTATGATACGACCCGCGCATGGTCGCACACAGCCGTTCCATTTCAATTGACGAAAGATTTATTGCGAACGGCCGAGGCCATGCACTTTACTCAAGAATTGACTGAGTACCAGTCTGCATTTCCTGGTACGAGGTGGGAGACGAGTCAGGAGTTGCAACAGCTCGCTCAAGTTGTTGTGATCAGCTATAATGGTCGCGCGCCACGCAAGGAGGATCAGTTTCTTGACCTACCGATTAGCCTCAACGCAGTCCAGTTGGTGCTCCTCAACCGCGGGATTTTTCAGCAGAACCGCCAGTCTCATCGGACGATGGACACGGTCTTGTATGGGCTTAACGGACGGGTCGTTCGGGTGGCCTTGCCACGGCTCGTTCTGCAGAAGACGCGGATACCTATCGATAGGGTGAGTCTCATCCCGGACAATGACACGAAGGTGACAGTGAATACTGAGTTAGTGCATAACGTGACGGCCATGGCACAGAAGGCGCTCTCGGAACGAATGGCTGGAATTACTGCGAAGGCCGTCGCTCGTGCTACAGTGAAGTTCACGTTGGCCGAAGGAGCAACGAGAGGGGCTCAGCAAGCAGTGGGGAACGATGCGGCCCCATGGGTTGGGCTACTCGTTGGGCTGCTGACAAAAGGACTGGCGGTGGCATCAGAAGAAGCCGACAAGCGAAGTTGGCAGACGTTGCCTGATGAAATCCATCTCGCTCGAGTATGGGTTCCGCCAGGCCGTTATCAGGTTCAGAGTGAGCTCATCGGCGGGCTTCAAGACGCGTTGAAGCCTGAGGCCATGCGGACTCTGTCCCTCGGACCAGGCGAGACCGCGGTGCTCCTCCAGCGTGTGATGCCATGAGAGACGGATCGATGGCCATATGTCGAACCGGGATGGTGCTGATGGGATTGGCCGCCCTGGCCGGCTGCGCATGGTTTGGGGGGCAAACACAACCAGACTGGATCGAAGGGGTGAGCGCGGCGTATCCGTCCGGGCACTATCTCGTTGGCGTGGGCCAGGCAGAGAGTCGGACGGTCGCTGAGGATCGTGCCTATGCAGCGGTGGCTCGCATTTTTAAAGCTGAGGT
>JAKDNQ010000576.1 GCA_030456405.1 Nitrospira sp. | reverse complement strand
TCTTGCCGGGCTGTCTGAGCGATCAGAATTATTCCGCCGAAAGGCTGAAGGAATTTGAACGGGCAAGGCGGCCGCAAGTCACCATGCTGCAGCAATTAGCGGATCAACAAGTGTTCTATTGGAATACGGACAATCCCGTGGTCGCGTTCCTGCGAGATCGTGTGTTTCAGACGCTGGATCGAAACGCGCGGCTTCGCTATCAGGTTCTGTCGACCACGGCGGGGCTGCGGACGATGCCACCGTTTAATCTGGTTGATCGTGTGATCGCCGCAGGGTTGCTCCCGGATATCCGTACGCACGAAAAATCTCCACATCCGATGTCTTTATGAGGAACATGGGCGCGGCTGAGCGTGTCATCGAGGGATTGCCCGATGAAACCCAAAAGCTACTGCAGACCTATGTACAGGAGGTCAAAGGGGCATTCGGGGACCAGCTGGAAGGCCTGTTGCTCTACGGCAGCGCCGTCCGTGGAGAATTTCTCCAGGGTCGATCTAATCTGAACATACTTCTCTTGGTTACATCGTACGACAGTGCCGTCCTGAAGCAGTACAGCCTGTTGCACCGTCGATGGAGTAAAGAGCAGATCGTGGTCCCCCTCTTTCTGACGGAAGAAGAGCTCCGCATGTCGGCAGCGGTCTTTCCACTTGAGTTTCTAGAGATCCAGGAGCAACACCGCGTTCTCGACGGGCGCGATCCCTTCATTGGCTTTCACGTAAAGACGGATCGGCTGAGAGAGGCCATAATCCAGGGTTTGACGAGTCATGCCTTACGGCTGCGTCAGCGCTATGTGGAAGGGGGTGGAAGCGACGAAGCCACGACGATGTTGCTGCCGCTCTCGATTACCTCAACGATTCCATTGCTGCGCGGAGTTCGACGTCTTCTCGGACGCCCCCCCCTTTCTCACTCAGAGGCGGTGATCTCTGACGTCGGTGAGCAGTTGAAACTGGATCTCCAGGGGTTGCTGGACGCCTGGCTGCTCAAGCGCGGGCAGATTTCTCCAGGTCCCCACGAAGTGCCTCGTCTCTTCGATCGGTATCTGCATGCTACGATATCGATCACCCGCGCAGTTGAGCAACTCCCTCAGTTGGAGCCGCGATGACGACGGCCCTCACTATAGCAATGGCGCTCTGCCTTGTCGTCTTCGAAGGCGTCGCCCAGGCCACTTTCTATGAACGACCCAAGATCCAATTACCGGGGCCTCAAGGCTATGTGAGCGACCATGCGCAGGCGATCGATGGGGATTGGAAAGAGCGCATCCGGTCTGTCTGCCAGGATCTTGAACGGAAGACCGGCGTGGAAATGGTGGTGGTGACTGTTCCGACTATCAAGCCGTTCGGGTCAGCCAACGAGTATGCGACGGCACTCTATGAAAAGTGGGGAATCGGATCGACGCAACAGGAACATGGCATGATGGTGCTGGTCGCAGTGCAGGAACGACAAGCTGCCATTACGCTCGGCCGACAGATGTTGCCTGTGATTACTCCAGCGGTGGTGAATCAAGTCGGGCATGAAAGCTTGCAACCATCGATTGAGTTGGGACACTTCGGCGAAGGCCTCTATCTCACAGTGGTGGCGCTGGCTTCTCCTGCGCAGGAAATACGTGTCGGTGACATTTCGAGAAAGCATTCTAAAGGCCTGGGGTTCTGGCTCGCCATCTTTACAGGCATGAGTGCGTTTGCTTTCTTTTGGTGGATTGGCCGGCCTGACCTTCGGCACCCCTACACACGAATTCAAAAAGGGGAGTATTGGGGAGCAGGGCAGGGAGGCTTTGGGGGAAACTTCGGAGGGTTCGGAGGAGGTACGAATGGAGAAGGGTGG
>JAKDNQ010000575.1 GCA_030456405.1 Nitrospira sp. | reverse complement strand
ACTGTCGCCGTCATCGGTGGAGGGATCTCAGGTCTCTCGACGGCCTATGCCCTACAGGAGCAGGCAGCAGCGGCCGGGATCCCGATCCGCTGTACGGTGGTCGACGCCGCACCCGATTGGGGAGGCAAGATCGTCACGCATCGAGTTGGGGATCTTGTCACGGAGGCGGGGCCCGATTCTTTTTTGTCCCAGAAATCAGCAGGCATTGAACTCTGCGCGAAATTAGGGCTGACCGATCAGCTCATCAACACCAACGAGACCAGCAAGAGGGCCTCTGTCTACTCGCGAGGACATCTGCATGAGCTTCCAGAGGGTTTAGTCGTCATTACGCCCAATCAGCTCGGTCCCTTTCTCCGAAGTGGCCTCTTAAGTTGGATGGGGCTTGCGCGAATGGGACTCGATCTGGCCGTACCGGCGAAACGGTCGCCGGAAGACGAATCGTTGGCCTCATTTTTCCGTCGCCGTGTGGGTCAACAGGCCTTCGAACGGATGCTGGAACCCTTGATGGCCGGCATCTATGCAGGAGATGCGGAACAGATGAGTGTGATGGCGACGTTTCCGCGGTTTGTCGAGCTGGAGCAGCAATACGGCAGTGTGATTCGCGGAATGATGGCATCTCGGAAGGAGGCCCCATCCACCTCACCATCCGGTCCGAAACGTACGATGTTCATTAGTCTCAAAAACGGGTTGTCGGATCTGGTTGCTGCCCTCGTCCGCCGCTTGACAGACCAAGGCGTCACGTTCAAGGGACACTGCGCCGTTAACGCCCTGCGTGTGCGCTCCCATCAGCTCGGTCGCTGGATGTATGATGTCATTCTCCACGACGGTTCTGCCCTGTCCGTGGACAGTCTCGTGCTGGCAACCCCGGCGTATGTGTCGGCAGAATTAGTTCGTCCGCTCACACCCATTGCCGGTGGTTTGCTGGAATTAATTCCCTATGCCTCGACAGCGACGATTGCGATGGCCTATCCGCGTGCGGCGGTGGCCGGCGCGGCTGAAGGCTTCGGCTTTGTCGTTCCTCGAATAGAAGGACGCGATCTCATTGCGGCAACCTGGACATCGCTCAAGTGGCCGCACCGCGCTCCTCCGGACCAACTGTTAGTCCGTTGTTACGTCGGGGGAGTCGGGCGAGAAGCCATTTTAAAATTGGATGACCAGGCCTTGGTGGCGCGGGTCAGGGGAGAATTGGCCGGTATATGCGGTGTCACTGCAGAGCCCGGGTTTGTGGAAGTCAATCGTTGGATGAAGGCCATGCCGCAATATACGTTGGGACATCTCGAACGACTACACCAAATCGAGGCTGCACTCAGTCGCTATGGGGGATTGATCCTTACAGGCGCCGGCTATCGCGGCGTCGGGATTCCTGACTGTATCCGTGACGGAGCGCTCGCGGCTGAACGGATCGTGCGCTATCTGTCGGGCGAACGATCCTAGCAGGGGCAGGGAGCGGCCAGGTGCCCTTCTTGCTCCCGGAACACGCACGATCAGAATGTGCTCGTTCGACGGCCGCAGTGGGATCAACACGGGTGCCATTCCACTAAGGAGAAAAGCAAGCAAGCTTGGACGGATCATTTAATAAGAATGTGCTCGCCCCGGGAGGAGAGCACGTCACGGCGTGCTCGGGGTGGGCGGGTGAGAAGGTCGCGCCACTCGAGGATCGATCAGGCTACCCTTGAAAAAGAAACCCGGAATTGAGAAGACGCGCGCAGTAGGGACTCATTCAAGCCATTCTGGAACAACATACTTGGATCGCTTGCTGCGGCCTTGCTTGGGAAAAGGCGCGTCCCTGGGGGAAGAGACTGTCTTGGCAGAGTCAGGGCG
>JAKDNQ010000574.1 GCA_030456405.1 Nitrospira sp. | reverse complement strand
AGATGAACCAAATCAACCAGGAGGCCTGCGCCGGTCGACGATCGATCGAGGAAGTGCTGGATTGTCCGGTAAGAAGCCGTCAGGTCCGAGAGGGACCGAAAACCCTGCTGCATGTGTATGGCCTCCACCGCCGAAAGATGCGGCGATGGCCCCCACGTCGGCTCCATCCTCTCGCGAGCGCATACTGTAATAGCGGCGCCCATCGCGATCGTGCCAAATGAGACAAAACGGATGCTCCACGGACAGACGTTCGCCGATCTGGCTCGTCAGGACCGCACTTTGGACCGATGGGACGACCGTTCCAAGAAAGTCGACCAACATCGCTTGGGCCGCAAGTTTGCTCACGAGCTCACCTTCGTAACGCAAGATGGCCCGGCCTTCCTGCTCCAACTCCTTTTGCGTGAAGTGATTCCAGAGGTGATAGTCAAATGGATAGGAGGCGACGGCGGCATTAATTTCCCGACTGGAGGGGAGGCTCCACGTCCAGAGATCTTTGTCTTGGATATAGTCGAGGAGCCATGGAATCGGCTGATCGTGGGCCCACTCCCAGGCCAGGACTGCTCCGGACTTCTTCATATCGAAGTACGCATAGGGAAGCCCGACCAGAGCCCTCTCCGCGGTGATGTGATGATCGAGCACGAGTAAGGCTTGTGTTTGGGCTGCCATAGTTTCCAGCGTCTCGCGGGCATAGCTGAAATCCACGATGACGACTCGTTGGTCCTGTAGCCCTGTGGGAGGAGGATTCCCATGTTTCACGGGAATAAATCGAGCCGCTGGAAATCGACTCCAGATTGCCCAAGCGGCGCCGAACCCATCAGCACATTCGGCATGATAGAGCACGACAGTAGGAGGATCGCGGAATGCATGTTGTGTGCGAAAACCGGCCATCATGGCGGAGCATACCATGATGTTGCATGGGGACTAAAGTGCCTTCGCGAGGAAGTGGCTAGCTAGAGGGTGTTGAGATGGTCGATCAGTTGACGCAATCTGCTCGCGCTCCGGCGGTTCGATGTAAAGACCAGCCGAGGTAATTCTCGTAGATCCGGCTCGTCGAGTTCTTCGGGGAGCGGCCCGCGCAATTCGAAGGTGCCCTCGGATAGCAAATCGCCAAACATGTCATGCAGGGCCGCTACCTGCTCGGGGGAAATGTTCGTTTTCAGCCGCATGGCCAAGAGCCGTCCCACATAGCGAATAGAATGGAATCGTCGGTAGAATCCTCTGATTTCATCAATCGCGTCGTCCACGGACGCGGTGATTTTGAACAGGCTGAGATCTTCAGGGTTGATTAATTTACGGGCTAACAGTTGGCGTGTGATGAAGGTGGACCAGTCGTCCCAATAGTCACAGCCGGGGGCCTGAAGGCACACGATCGGCAGGGGGGCGCTTTTGCCGGTTTGGGCGAGGGTCAGGATTTCAAAGCCTTCATCATGTGTTCCGAAGCCGCCGGGAAACAAGGCAATGGCGTTGGCTTCTTTCTGAAAAATGAGTTTACGGGTAAAGAAGTATTTGAACGTGACGAGTTTGGGGTCATCGGCGATTGTGGCGTTCGGGCCTTGTTCGAAGGGCAGCATGATATTGACCCCAAAGCTGTTTTCGCGTCCAGCGCCCTCCTGGCACGCGCGCATGATTCCGTCTGCGCCCCCGGTAATGACCATGAACCCTTCCTCGACGATCCGACGGGAAAACTGGAAGGCCATCTGGTAGTTCGGATCATCCGAAGCCGTGCGGGCCGAACCAAAAATGCTGATCTTGCGGCGATCGCAATAGCCATGAAAGACGCGGAACGCATGGCGCAGTTCTTTGACGGCGCGGTTGACGATCTTGAGATCCAGGATG
>JAKDNQ010000163.1 GCA_030456405.1 Nitrospira sp. | reverse complement strand
AGACAGGCTCTGTGCCCAAGGACACACTCTTTGCCAGAAATCGTTCCGAGACCGACGCCGGTTTTCCTGCGCGAGACGCTCTCGTTAATGAGCAGGATCGCGTCACTCAGCTCGTGCACGCGTACTTGACTCGCGGGCACCTGGCGGCCGCCATCGATCCCCTGGCAATGCTGCGCCCGGTCCATCGCGAACTCGATCCCGCGTTCTATGGCTTCACGGAGACCGACCTGGGCCGCCGATTCTCAACCCATGGGATTCCCGGAGCGGATATCCTGCCGCTTCGGGAAATCGTAGGTCGCCTGCAGGCCGCCTATTGCCGTTCCATCGGCGCGCAATTCATGCACATCGACGACCCGGAGCGGCGAGCATGGTTTCGCCACCGGATGGAAACGACACAGAACGCTGTCTATCTCGAACGGGACGAGCAGCTCCGCATTCTCACACGGCTGACCGACGCCGTTCTCTTCGAAGAGTTCATCCATCAAAAGTATCCCGGCGCCAAGAGCTTCTCGCTCGAAGGGGCGGAGAGCGTCATCCCGCTGTTGGACCTTGCCATCGAAACCGCGGGTGAGCATGGCGTGGAAGAGATCGTGTTGGCCATGGCCCATCGCGGGCGGCTCAACGTCCTGGCGAATATTCTCGGAAAGCGGCCGCGGGAGATCTTCCATGAGTTCGAAGACCCCGTCGACCTTCTTCGGGAAGGGCGCGGGGATGTGAAGTATCACCTGGGACATAGCACCGACTGGATTACGGCCTCCGGGCGGACGGTGCACCTGTCCCTCTGCTTCAATCCGAGTCACCTGGAGTTCGTCAACCCGGTAGCGCTGGGGCGCGTGCGGGCAAAGCAAGACCGGATCGGCGATCACGCTCGCACGCGAGCCATGAGCCTCCATATTCATGGAGACGCGTCGTTCGTGGGCGAGGGCGTCGTGCAGGAGTCTCTCAATCTGAGCCGGCTCGAGGGATATCGCACGGGTGGGACGCTTCATCTGATTATCAACAACCAGATCGGTTTCACGACGCCGCCGGGAGAGGCGCGGTCGTCGCGCTACGCGACCGACGTGGCCAAGATACTGCCGATCCCGATTCTCCACGTCAACGGTGAGAATCCCGAAGCGGTGGCGCACGTGGTACGGCTCGCCATGGACTTTCGCCGGACATTTCAGAGCGATGTCGTGATCGACATGTATTGTTTTCGCCGTCGCGGCCACAACGAAGGGGACGAGCCGAGTTTCACGCAGCCGCTGATGTACCAGGCGATCGAGAAACGCCGGCCGCTCCGCGAGTACTACCTCGACCATCTCTTGCAACTGGGCGAGATGGATCGGGACGGGGCGGATCGGATCGCGATGGAACGCCGTCGCGAGCTCGAGCGGGATCTCGCCGAGGCACGGAACCATGCCTATGTCCCCTTACGGGAAAAGCCGTCCGGGATTTGGACCGGCTACTACGGTGGGCTCGGCGACGACGAGGAAGACGTCGGAACGGGGAACGAACCGGGCCGACTAATTACGCTGATCGAGGCGCTGACGCGCCTGCCCGATGGCTTTCATCCTCATCCCAAGATCGCGCAGTGGCTGGAACGCCGACGCGAAATGGCCGCCGGCACGCGTCCCATCGACTGGTCCACGGCCGAAGCGCTGGCCTTTGCCGCGCTCTCGGCGGAGGGTCACCGGGTCCGCTTATCGGGTCAGGACACGCCTCGTGGGACGTTTAGCCAGCGCCACGCGATTCTGCATGATACCGAAGATGGTCGGATTCACGTGCCGCTTCAGCACGTCGCGCCGGACCAGGCGCCGGTGGAGATTTATAACAGCCCGCTCTCGGAGGCCGGGGTGCTCGGCTTCGAATACGGGTACAGCCTGGACTGCCCCGACGGGTTGATTCTCTGGGAGGCGCAATTCGGCGATTTCGTCAATGCAGCCCAGGTCATCATCGATCAGTTCATGGTGAGCGCCGAAGAGAAATGGCGCCGGCTGAGCGGGCTGGTACTTCTGCTTCCCCATGCGTACGAAGGCCAAGGGCCGGAGCATTCGAGCGCCCGGCTGGAGCGTTTCCTGGAGCTTGCCGTCAACGACAATATCCAAGTCGTGAACCCGACAACGCCGGCTCAGTGCTTCCACGCCCTGAGGCGACAAGTGCTTCACCGATGGCGAAAACCGCTGGTCATGATGGCGCCGAAGAGCCTCCTTCGCCATCCGCAAGCTGTGTCTGCGCTGGAGGATCTCGATAAAGGCCGTTTCCAGCGAATCCTCTTCGATCGGACCACTGTGCCGAAGCAGTGCCTACGCGTGCTGCTCTGTAGCGGCAAGGTCTATTATGATCTCCTGAAGATGCGGGAGGAGCTCAAACGCGATGACGTGGCGATCGTGAGACTCGAACAGCTCTATCCTCTGTACGACCGGGAGATGCGCGAGGCCCTGGCGCCGTATTCCTCGAAGACGCCGGTGATCTGGGTTCAGGACGAGCCGGCAAATATGGGAGCATGGCGGTATCTCTTCGCTCGATTCGGCAACACGCTCCTAGGCACGTGGCCCTTCTCGGCGGTCTGCCGGCCGGCCTCAGCCAGCCCCGCCACCGGCTGGAGTGCTCTTCATAAGATCGAGCAAGCGAACCTTCTCAAGGCGGCATTCGATGTCCATTGAACTGAAGATTCCGACGATCGGCGAATCGATCACAGAGGTCCAGATCGACCGCTGGCTCAAGTCGCCGGGCGATGCCGTTCGCCAAGATGATCCCGTTGTATCGATCGAGACCGAGAAGACTTCGCTCGACCTGCCCGCTCCCGTCACTGGCGTGCTCGTCAGGATTCTCAAGAAGGAGGGGGAGACGGCTACGGTCGGCGAGGTGATCGCGTACCTCGAAGAGACAGCGGTTCCGAAGGACGCAATAGTCTCCGATTCTCCCGGCTCGGCGCAGGCCGGCCAACCGGCGCCCCTGCCCCGGTCCTCGGTGGTTCCCGACACGACGCGGATGATGCCGGCAGCTCAGCGGCTGCTGGACGAAAACGGGCTCGATGTCAAGAACGTGACGCCGACCGGGCCGGGCGGCAGGGCTCTCAAAGAAGACATTCTCCGATGCCCGGAAGAGGGTTCGTCCCAATCGGAACCGGCTCAAACCATCGAGACAACCCCTGAAGAGGAAGCCGCGCCGTCACCCAGGTCCACCGCGCGTCCGATACTCGGCATGCGTGAAGAAGAAGCGGTTCCGATGAGCCTACTCCGGCGCCGGGTCGCCGAGCGGCTCGTGCTGGCCCAACAGACGGCGGCCCTGCTGACGACCTTTAACGAGATCGACATGACGTCGGTGACGGCTCTGAGACAGGCGAATCAGGAAGCTTTCCAGCAACGCCACACGGTGAAGCTTGGTCTCATGTCCTTCTTCGTCAAAGCGGTCATCGAGGCCCTCAAAGCGATTCCGGGGCTCAACGCCGAAATCCGCGGCGCCGACATTGTCTACCGTCACTACTACGACATCGGCATCGCCATTGGCAGCGGGCGCGGCCTGGTCGTGCCGGTATTGCGAAACGCCGAGCGCTTGGGCTTTGCCGAGATCGAGACCGCCATCGCCGATTTTGCGCAGCGCGCGCAGGCCAACCGGCTCAGTCTCGAGGAGCTACATGGGGGCACCTTTACGATCTCGAATGGCGGGGTGTATGGCTCGCTCCTGTCGACCCCGATTATCAATACACCTCAGAGCGGCATCCTCGGGCTCCACGCGATTCAGGACCGCCCCGTGGCTCAAGATGGGCAGGTCGTGATTCGGCCCATGATGTATGTCGCCCTCACCTACGATCACCGGATCGTGGACGGTCGCGAAGCGGTGACGTTCCTCAGGCACATCAAGGCGTGCATCGAAGATCCCGCCCGGATGCTCCTGGAGATTTAGGGATGAGCCGCAGCTGGACACTGTCATAAAGAGAGAAAACCCATCTTCCCCATCTCTTCGAGCGGTTCTATCGGATCGATTGAGCACGAGCGAAAGATTCCGGTGGAACCGGACTCGGGCTGCCCATCGTCAATGAAATCGCGGAAGCCCACGGCGGAACAATTTCGGTGACAAGCCACGTCAGCAAAGGCTCGGTCTTCACCCTTCGTTTACCGATCTCTTACCAGACGATTCCTGCATAACTTCTCCGCTCTCAGCGATTTCACACCACGGATGCCTGCGCCCAAGACAGGCTCAGGATGATGAAGAATTCTTCATGGTCCGTTCATGAACCGATCATGTGACGGAGCTACAGTGACACCAAGGGCTAAGGACACAGTGACGTTCAGAAGCCAAGAGCACATCGCGCCAACCGACAACTGGGAGAGTGAGTCATGGAACGATGGATGGAATTAAGAGAAGAAACGCGAGGCGGAACTGTGGCAGCAGGCGGGAATGGTGCTGTTGCAACCGAAGAACATGGACACGGCGGCAGGTATTTTTCTGCCGCTCACTTTCATCCTTGCACGTGATCCACAGGCGACCGTGGAGATCTATCCGTCGGATCATTTCATCTATCCGGAGGACCCGTTTCTCTCGGCGGTGGAGCATGCGGTGCGGGGAAGCAACAGGCTGAGAGGCCGGCCAGTCCTACTCGCAGCCAAACCGGACGGTCTCGAGTTGGAGTATGGGTGGATCAAGCCGAGACGATTTCTCGGCTGGATAGGGAAAGGCCCCCGTCCAGGCTGTGGAGACGTTCCTGGAAAAACCGGACGAGGCCGCTGCTCGCGAAGCCAGGGCTATCGGCAGCTTGTGGAATACGATGGTACTTGC
This sequence comes from Nitrospira sp., assembly GCA_030456405.1. Next base: position 713 of record JAKDNQ010000163.1, on the reverse strand, counting down.
AGCCAAAGGAAGGGAACTCTGGAACTTGGGTTGCAAGAACTTTCCCGAGATGATGTCACTCTTCGAACGGCTGAAAGGGGCGATCGATGCCGCCGAAGAACTGAGGGGCCTCGACGCGAGCTATGACGTCATACTGCGTCGGAACTTCTCCTCGCACCTGCTCCAGTGCGCGCCGGAACGGCTCGCGGTCATGGAAATGACGGATGTGCTCTGGAGCGACTGGGGAAACCCGGAGCGTATCCTGTCGGGCCTCGAGAAGTTTGGGAAACGGCCGGCGGCTGCGGAAGACCCACGCCCGTTCCTGTACGTGGGGTGATGGACTGATCGGTATGTTCAGTCACGAAGGAGACCGGATACCATGAGCATTCTCGTGATCGGCGGGACCGAAGGCGAGGGAGTGCAGATTCTACGGGCGTTCCTGCGGGGGGCGTGATTGGCCGGGAATTCCGGTCCTGTTCTTCTCAGGAGAACAAGATGACATGGTGCACGAGGCGGTTGAGCGGGGAGCGTTTGCGTGGGTTCGCAAAGGCAATGAATTCACGATGCTCTTGGAATTCCTGGACCATGCGATTCAACAATCAGTCCATATGTGAACAAGTGTGAGCACATGGTGGCAGTGATGAGGGAACAACCAAGAGCTCCTCCGCATGCTCCTCGGTATAACATGCTCATTAAGATGCTAGAGGCAGAAGACGCTAGGACACCATACAACC
>JAKDNQ010000573.1 GCA_030456405.1 Nitrospira sp. | reverse complement strand
CGCGCATGATCCAGTTCTTCCAAGACGACAACTCCAGCGCCTTCGCCAAGCACAAACCCGTCGCGGTCCTTGTCGAACGGTCGGCTCGCTTTCGTCGGTTCATCGTTGCGAAACGACAAGGCTTTCGACGCGGCAAACCCAGCAACTCCCAAAGGGGTAATGGCGGCTTCCGCCCCTCCCGCAATCATGACATCGGCATCGCCCGCCTGAATCAATCGATAGGCATCGCCAATACAGTGATTGCCCGTTGCGCAAGCCGTCACCGCACAAGAGTTCGGTCCCTTGGCGCCCAGCCTGATCGCCACCTGCCCGGAGGCCAAATTGATGATGGTCATCGGAATGAAAAACGGCGAGACGCGCCCGGGACCTTTTTCCTGCAGAATCTTGTAGTAGTGCTCGATCGAACCAAGCCCCCCGATGCCCGATCCGATATACACACCGACTCTCGTCGCCTCTTCCGGCGCCACGGAAAATCCCGCATCATCCACCGCCAGCTGGGCAGCGCCCACGGCATAATGGATAAACGCATCCATCTTTTTAATGTCTTTTTTCTCGATGAATTGAGCCGGATCGAAGTCTTTCACTTCACCGGCGATTTGGGCATCGTAGGCTGCAGGATCGAATTTCGTGATTCGACCGATGCCGGACTCACCGGCACAGATGGCCTTCCATGTCTTTTCGACACCCGTCCCCAGCGGCGTGATCAACCCCAGACCGGTCACGACTATCCGTCTGATCGAGCGAGCACCCATCACGTCCTGCGACCGCTAGGCCTTTTCCTTAATGTAGTCCAACGCTTTCCCGACCGTCAAAATCTTCTCCGCGTCTTCGTCGGGAATCTCAATGCCGAATTCTTCTTCCAACGCCATCACCAGCTCTACCGTATCGAGCGAATCGGCGCCGAGATCTTCCACGAAGCTGGCCTCGGGCGTCACCTCATCCTCCTCGACACCGAGCTGCTCACCGATAATTTTTTTGACTCGTTCTTCTACAGTACCCATTGCTTTTCCCGCCTCCTTCCCCATCTAAGCCTCCCTTGTCGCCGCAACCCTCCCGCCGCAGCATATCGTACAATTTTCCCTCCACGCCGCCGTCACGACATCAACATCCCCCCATTGACATGCAACACATGTCCGGTGATGTACGCGGCCTCATCCGACACGAGAAACCGCACCGCCGCCGCAATATCGGCCGCGGTACCCAGCCGCCCCAACGGAATTTGCTTCTGAAGCTGGTCTTTCACTTCCGCCGACAATCCCTGCGTCATGGCAGTATCGATGAATCCCGGCGCGACGGCGTTCACCGTTACTGAACGACTCGCATATTCTCGCGCCACCGTCTTGGTGAGCCCGATCACGGCCGCCTTCGATGCCGCGTAATTGGCCTGCCCCACATTCCCCATCACTCCGACGATCGACGCAATGTTGACGATACGACCATAGCGCTGTTTGGTCATCGGGAGCAAGACCGACTTGATACAATTAAACGTCCCGTTTAAATTCACTTGCAATACCAGATTCCAGTCCTCCTCCTTCATGCGCAACAACAGTCCGTCGCGCGTAATCCCGGCATTGTTCACGAGAATATCGACCTTCCCCCATTCCTTGAGCGTCTGGTCGACCAACGCTTTGGTGTCAGCGGCTTCTGCCACATTCACTTTGACGTTCAGCGCCCTGCGCCCACACTGCTCCACCGCTGCCACCGTGTCTTTCGACCGGCTCGGGTCAAGGTCGGCAACCACAATATCGGCCCCGGCTTGCGCTAATGACTCGGCAATAGCCCGGCCGATCCCCTGCGCCGCTCCCGTAACAATCGCAACCTTACCATGGAGTGACATCCGCT
>JAKDNQ010000572.1 GCA_030456405.1 Nitrospira sp. | reverse complement strand
CTTTGCATAAGTTGGAACAGGTGCTCGAGGGCGACCTCGGTGAGCTTGTCCAGGCTCTGAAGGCGCAGCGTCAGCAAGAAGTGGGGGCTGCATAACATGGATGCAGTCGTTCCTATCGGGCACTCGGCGGGACAAGCGACGCTCGGCGAAACAATGGCCGAGGCTCGGCAGCAGCTGGAGCGGGCCGGTATCGAGAGCGCGGAGCAGGAGGCATTGTGGATTGTGCAGCATGTGCTCCAGCTTCATGCACATCACGTTGTCGCCGATCGAGATCGACTGCTTTCTCCTGCTGAGATAGTGGCCGTGAAAGGGCTGGTCGGTCGGCGGGTTGGTCGTGAGCCCTTGCAATACATCTTGGGGACTCAGGAGTTTTGCGGACTGGAATTTGATGTGAACCAGGCAGTGCTCATCCCGAGGCCGGAAACAGAGCTGCTGGTGGAATATGTCTCCCAACGGATTTCTGCCGAGCGAGAAGCCACCATTGTCGATGTTTGCACGGGGTCTGGGTGCATTGCCGTGGCGCTTGCGCGCCTAAGACCTCGTGCGCGCGTGTTCGCGACAGACCTATCGAGCCCCTCGCTCAACGTCGCCAGGCAGAATGCCGTTCGTCATGCGGTTGGTGAACGGATCACATGGCTGGAAGGTGATTTGTTGGGAGCATTGGCGGGACAGGAGCTGGAGGAGCAGGTCGACGTCATTGTCTCAAATCCTCCCTATATTACAGAAACTGAGTGGGTGGCACTCCAGCCGGAAGTCCGGCTATTTGAGCCGCGCACGGCGTTGGTAGCAGGGCCTCAGGGAACGGAGTTCCACGAGCGGTTGCTGCGGGAGGCCAATCGATACCTCTCTCCCACCGGCGCAGTGATTATGGAAATCGGCGCTGGCCAGGCTCCGGCAATGCGCCGGATTATCGAGCGTATGGCAGAGTATCGATTCCACAGGCTGATCTACGACGAAGCCGGGCTTGAGCGTATCGTGATTGTGGAGCGAGTCGAAAACTAATAAGCTGCGATAGCCATTCAACATAGCAGAATACTCACGCAGGATGCTCAAAAAGGCCGTCCAGCAAGGCCGCAGCGAGCGAAGAGGCGAGGCGTACGCTTCGGTACGTTGAGCCTCTGAGCGATGCGAGAACGAAGCCCGGTGAAAGGCGCGTCTCGGCGCGCCGGGGTCGGGCGGGTGAGAAAAGCGACTTTTTCAGCATCCTGCCAGGGGAATAGACGATGGATCGTACAGTCATCATTGGTGGAACACCGCTTCGAGGAGAAGTCCAGATCGGCGGGGCGAAGAATGCCGCGTTGCCGATCTTAGCGTCCACCATTCTCGGCGGCGGGGAATGCGTGATTACCAATGTGCCTCGCGTGGTGGATGTCGTGACGATGGGCAAGCTGTTGAGCATCTTGGGCGCGAAGGTTCACTATGAGGGAAATCGCGCGGTCGTCAATGCTGCCGTGATCACATCGACCCAGGCTCCCTACGATCTGGTCAAGACCATGCGGGCCTCCGTGCTCGTGTTGGGACCGCTATTGGCGCGATGGGGAGAAGCGACGGTGTCAATGCCAGGTGGTTGCGCCATTGGGTCACGGCCCGTCAATCTCCATCTTGCCGGGTTGGCGAAAATGGGCGCCGAAGTGTCGATGGAACACGGGTATATTCGAGCCAAAGCCAAACGGCTGACAGGCGCGCAGATCTATTGCGATACGCCGACGGTTACTGGAACGGAAAATTTGATGATGGCCGCATCGCTCGCTCAGGGAACTACGGTCATTGAAAATGCCGCGAAGGAACCGGAGATCGTGGATCTCGCAAATTTTCTCATGAAGCGAGGGGCTCGCATCGACGGTGC
>JAKDNQ010000042.1 GCA_030456405.1 Nitrospira sp. | reverse complement strand
TGGTGGGACCAACGTCCTGGCCGCTCGCCCGATCATCGTAAGTGCACCAAGTCAGACTGCCTGGGCGAGCCCTATTGAAATTACAGCCAACGGGCCAATCACCAGAATCACGTTAGTTCGATCTGGATCCGCCACACACGCCTTCAATAATGAAGCCAGATTTTTTGATTACCCCGGACTCCCTCCACAAGCAGCCCATACGATTACGGCGCCGGCCAACCCCGATATTGCCCCTCCCGGGTACTACATGATCTTTGCCTGGAACTCAGCCGGAGTTCCGTCCATCGCGAAAATCATTAAAATCGAATAAGACTCCACCACGAGTACAACACGGGCCAGACATGGAGTCTCTTTTATGAAAATGTTCTTATTTGCCTTCATCGTGTTCCTCATAGGTGTCCCCGTGTTTGCTTCGGCAGAAGCGGTTCCTTGTAGTCCGGAAAAAATAGCTGCAATCCTTACTCCCGCAACTGAAAGTGCTCAGGAAATACTTGTCGACTGCAAACTTACCCTAACATCGAGCGATAGCATTACAAAAAGGATTGTGATTCAAGGTGCAGAGGCAAACGGTACCGTGATTAGCTGTAATGGGGCAACGATAGCTCCAGCTTATGGGACAAATGCAATTGTTGTCGCATCAAGGCAAACCGAAAACTCAACGCAAGTACCCCCAATAGGGAAGTGGTCAGCGCCATACGATGTAAGAGTTACGGGGTGCAATGTTACGGGGAGGATTTGGGTAGTGGGTGTACCCAATGATAATGCGCCAGGAGATTTTTATAACTCATCTCGCCTTGACGGGCATACAAAGCGTGTGCAAGATGCGGCGCCATCAAAAATTGTTTTTGCTTCACTGACCATTACCGCAAACGGACGCTCGGCACTGTATGTTGCCCCAGGGTCGACAAAAGTAACACTTAGGAATAGCCGTCTTCGTGGGTATAGTGACAAAGCCCCTGCTGTGTATCTCGATGCAGAAACAGCATACAACGTAATTCAAAACAACAGATTTGAGACAGATAACCCAATCCGCGAAACTATGGCTATTGATGGCTCCGCGTACAATACAATTATAGGGAACTATTTTGCAAAGCTAGATAGAGGCGGAATTTTTCTATACAGAAACTGCGGAGAAGGGGGTGTGATTCGTCATCAAACCCCAAACCATAACCAAATTATTAACAATATATTTTACTACGACATATTTGATGGCTCGAAGCCATCAATCCATATTGATTCAAGAATGGGGAACAGGTCTTATTGCGAGCTCGATGCAGGGTATCCATTTGGAAGCAGTGTGAGTGACTTAGATTATGTAACAGACACGGTGGTAATAAAAAACCGTATTTATATATTTGAACCGTCGACGATGATTTGGACACACGGTAGTCCTGCAGATATTCGTCTCAATGAAATTGTTCCCGCAGGAACCAACCAGCCAAAACGCGCTTCTCAGTGTTATGACATTAACAGTGAAACTGTTTACGAGCACAATGCTACAAGGGATGTGTCTGGATTTGCCTATACGTGTAAAGACGGCATATGGGTTTCTCCGGTGCTCGGACGCCTAAACCCACTTAGAGATTTCAAAGGCCAATATCAGCTCGGCGGGTGGGCTTGCCTCAAGGCGTCTCCTAGCTCTATTGATGTTCATTTGTATGTGGATGGACCATATGACGTTGGCGCATTCTTTCGCACCGTGAGTGCAAATCGAACTACGACACCAGCAATCGATACGCAGTGTGGGACCACAGGGGTTCCCCACACCTTTTCTTATCGCTTAACATCTGCAGAATTTGATTCAAATAAAGGACAGACAATCTTTGTTTATGGAGTAAGCGGTTTTCCTGACATAGCAAATGAAGTTCTTAATGGGTCTGGACAAAAAATTCCTACGACTCCACCTCAGTAAATGAAGTTCTTAGGGTGAGGGAGGGGGACGGGCGAGATCATAATCGCTTCCAGAAGCGAAGGGCGGGTCGCACCAGTTGCCGCCACAGCGGCAAACCGGCCTTGGCCTTCTGCCGCCAGCCGAGTAATTCATCGAGGGCTCTTTCAGGCGTGGTGAATCTGCCGGTGGTTCGACTCACATAGGTGGGATAGAGAATCAATGCCCCGGCGACAAGTTCATCGAGGGTCACGTGGCCTGTCCGGCGAGCAAGCGGCGCATAGTCGCTCGTCAGCCCCCAGCCGGCATAAAATGGCTGCCCGTAACAGATGACGATTTTCCCACGCAACAGCGCCTCAAACCCGGCCAGCGACGTCAGCACGTGAACCTCATCTACCGCGGACAACAACTCGCCCATCGCGGCATCAGTCACGACTTCGTCACACCAACGCATAGCCTCGTCTTCGCCTTCACCTTTCTTCCGTAGGCCGGCCAACACATCGGGATGGGGCTTATAGAGGACATGCGCCGGCGGATTCGCTTCGCGCACCGTCTGCAACAAACCCATATTCGAACGAATCCCAGGGGCGCCGTATCGAATAGAGGCATCAGACTCGACTTGTCCTGGAACCAAGATGATCCGGGTCGCTCCGTCAGGCCGCCTCCACCCCGAAGAACCCACATTATATTTCGTGAGCTCTTGCTCGACGATGCGTTCCCGCAACCGACGGGCGCGCGCCAGCAAGTCAGCGGAAAAGTCTGTGGTCTGAAGCAGATGCTCCAATTCCGATGACGCTGTTGCATCGTAATACATGCCGCGGCGGTCCATGACCAAGGAGAGTGGTCGGATGAGATCGGCCCCCAAGCCCACCGACCGCAAAAATGCGTCTTCCAACCGAATCACCGGCCGCTTCTCATCTCGAAGCCCTTGGCCCCACACCGCCAACGTGGCATCTTCGGGAGCCTGCTCCGAACGGCCCACAAATCGCACATCGCCACCCTGAAAATAGTCACGAACGATCGGCCTCTTCACATAGGAAAATCCTACGGCATACAGAGGATCAGGGAAGCGTGACCGCATTCGCCGCTGCAATGCCATCCATTCGATCACACGCTCGACCTCACAGCGTTGACCGATTTCCGGATCGACATAACGAGGGTAGGCAACGAGCGCCGCATGCACAAGATTCTCCAAGCCAACCGGCTTGCGCCGCTCAGGAACAGGCCGGTCGTCCTGCGTCAGTCCCCAGCCCGCATAAAACGGCATCCCGAACGTTCGCACCCGCTTGCCCCAGAGAAGCCCTTCAAATCCCATTTGGGATGTCACGACATAGACTGCCTCGGCATGTTCAATTAGGTTCACGGGATGCACGTCCTGCCCAATGATGCGTATGCGCGGAAGGCGCGCGGTACATTCTAAGTCGAAATAGCCTCGTTTCTGTCCAGCCATGACCTCCGGATGCACCTTGAGAAGTACCGTGCTTGTCGGATTCTCGTCCAGTGCAGCCGCTAGCATGCGCTGAAAACTCGACTCATCCGCCATTCCGAAGCGGATCGATGCATCGCCCAGGGTCTGGTCAACCACCAGCACATAGGGCTCCGGCAATGGATCGGTATAATCGCGTGCATAGTTGTATTTTGACAGGCGCCCGTTTCTCCAAGCGGTGACGAGCGTCTGGGCTCGGGCGATAGCCTCGGCGGTCAGCGGCTCGGCCACCAGAGATTCAAGGCGGGACAGTTTGGATGCGTCGTAATAGATCCCAAGATCATCGACGACAAGAGAAAGGGGCGGGTCCTGGCTCCCCAGACCTACGGAGCGAAGAAAACCGTCTTCCAGGGCGATATAGGGAATGTCGTGCTGTTCCGCATAGCGGCGCGCGCGCGCGGAGGTCGACCGAAGCCCCCACCCTGCGATGGTGTCAACGCGCTGATGCAATCGACCCCGCGAAGAGCCAATGACCGGCTCGCTCACAAACGAAGCCAGGTGCGGGATTTCCAGGATTCCATTTGAAAATACGCCGATCGTCATTCCTGCACCTTAGGGGTCTGTCCTTGGCCGCAGGCGGGCTGCAATCGCTGATGTTCGGGCAAGAAGCGCGGGGCCAGAGGTCAGGGGCGAAGATTTCCGGTCTGAAACGGGGGCGCGAAGCGAGAGGAAAGACATTCCTTCTGGTCGCCCCTAGCCCCTTGCCTCGCGCCAATTCTGGGCACCTCGCCCATACACCACGAACGAAGGATTGAGCACGATACCAGGATTGTCATAGCCGAGCGGTTCTCCCGTCAATGTGGCAACGGTCCCACCCGCCTGCTCGACAACGCACTGAGCGGCCGCCGTATCCCACAATGAGGTCGGACCGAGCCGCGGATACAAGTCCGCGCTCCCATCGGCAACCAGACAGAGCTTCAGCGAGCTCCCCATCGGCAGCATGATATGCGCTCCAAGCCGCTGCACAAACGCTTCCAATGAATCGCCGGCGTGCGACCGGCTTCCGACCAGCCGCCAGGGAGTACCGTCCAGGTGCTCCGCGACATGGATGGCTTCAGCCACATCCGTCTTCCTCTGCCTGAACGCGCCAAGACCGGAGACCGCCGTATACGTCGTCTCGATCGCCGGAGCATGAACCACGCCGAGAACCACTCGACCCCGCTCAATCAACGCAATATTGACGGTGAATTCGCCGTTGCGCTTGATAAACTCCTTGGTGCCATCCAGCGGATCGACGAGCCAATAGCGCTCGCCTGAAAATGAGCGGGGGAATGCCTCGACGGCCTCCTCGGACAAGATCGGCACCGAGGGAGTCAGTTTTCCTAGATCATCGACAATGACGGTGTGGGCAGCGAGGTCCGCTTCGGTCAACGGCGACCGGTCAGCCTTGTCCTGCACGGAAAACTCGCGGGCATAGACCCGCATAATGGCCCTGCCGGCCCGGTAAGCAATGTCTTCAATATCACGCAATATCTGCGCATCGACGTTCATGGCTCGCTACTCCGAACCGCGCACGATGCCGCGCGCCCGCAGGAACGCCAGCACCTTGGTCGTACACTCCTCCAGGGAATACCGACCGGTCTCGACCACCAACTCCGGATTTTCCGGCTCTTCATAGGGGGAAGAAATGCCGGTGAACTCCAGAATCTCGCCTGTGCGCGCGCGTTTGTAGAGCCCCTTCACATCCCGCTGTTCGCAGACTTCGAGCGCACAGCGGCAATAGATCTCCAGAAAGTCGCCGTGCGGCACCAACGAGCGCACACGTTTCCGATCGCTTCGGAAGGGCGAGATGAATGCCGTGAGCACAATAACTCCCGCCTCGATGAACAATTTCGACACCTCTCCGATCCGGCGGATATTCTCGACACGACTGGTGTCAGAAAAACCGAGATCGACACACAGCCCATGCCTGACATTATCCCCATCCAGAACGAACGTGCTGCACCCCAGCCCATGTAAATGTTCTTCGACCGCATGGGCCAAAGACGATTTCCCGGCACCGGAGAAACCCGTGAACCAGAGGATCACACTGCTATGACTGTTCATCTTCTCTCGTCGAGATCGGGTCACCGTGGCATGATGCCACACAATGTGACCGGCTGCTGTGGGAAGATCGCTCATAGGACATTCTCCATCATAGGCGTGATTGTTGAACCGGGGGACCCATCTCGGCCACACGGCGCTGCACGGCTGACGCTATGCGCCGCCGCCTCTCTGCATCCTCTACCAGCTGAAGCAATGCCTCGACCCAGGCTGCGTGGTCGTGAGGCAGCAACAACCCATCAACCCCATCCCGGATGAACCCGCGGTACGGCAGTCGATCGGAGTACAATCCCACCGCGCCCATACGCGCATAATCGAAAAACTTGATGGGTCCTCGCCCGGCATTAAAGGCGCTAGGCAGCAATGGAGCCAGTGCGAGATCCCTTCTCTGGACAGATGTATAACTAAGATAATTGGACCATCCCATCGGATGCACAATCGCAACTCTCGGTATCCGGCCGAACAGTTGCTGAACGGCACGTGTTCCGAATAGTTCGAAGTGGACAGAGCCCGAGCAAGCCTGAACAGCCTCCACAACCGGCACCAACCATTCGATCTCCCGCATGTGCGACGCGGTGCCATGGTAGCAAACCTGCAAGCCCGTGTTTGCCTCCAGCGTTTTCCGTGACATCAGCGGGGCGAGCACAATCGGCGACAAGGCGGCGTATTTCTCCGCAAGAAACGCCGTGGATACCCAAAACTCGTCGCACAGCCGTTCCAAGCGAGGACGGCGAACGACCGCACGGCTGAAAATCTTCCATTGATAGCGCCACGGCAACTGCTTCAAGGATTGCATATCGAACAGATCGTCATCCATAAAATAGACGATCTTCGCACCTTTCCGACGAGAGGCCGTGACCAATCCCAACCAATCGCTCGGCAGATAGCGTGAAATGACCACAAGACGCCAGCGTCCTTGCGTGATGCGCTCATCCAGTGCCATGCGGCTATCGACCAGCGTCGAGTCATACCCCAGACGTTCCAGATACGGCGACAAAAAATAGTCCGTCGTGGCCGTGACACCTTCGGAGATCAGGAGAGCGCTCTCGCGCCGTCCTTCCGGTTGCATTGAGTCTAAGCCTTCATGCCTCCTCGACATAACCTCATCACCACGGCGTGGGCACAATCGGCGCGTGACTCAGCGAAAAATCAGGACGATTATAGCTGAAGTTCGGATTATAAAAAGGATCATGTTGCAATACATGCGTCCAGCGCGAACGCATATAGGCCGCTTCGCGTTTGGCACGCACTTTATTGTCCGGCGTCAGATCCTGGCCTCGCGACAGCGACTCATGGTGATACAGCTCGGCGTACGGGGTCCATATCACCCGGTAGCCGGCCTCCCGTACGCGCAGACAATAATCGACATCGTTAAACGCCACCGGCAGACGCTGTTCGTTCAAGCCGCCAAGCTGCAAGTACAGACTCCGCCAGGTCATCAGGCATGCTCCCGTGACCGCCGACAGCTCCTGCGCCAACACCGCCCGTCGCCCATATCCCGTATGGTTCCGCTCACTCCACGCATGAAGATGATTGGCGATCCCGCCGACCCCCACCACGTCCCCCGCATGCTGCACCCGGCCGTCGGGATAATACAATTTGGCGCCCACGATACCCACCCTCTCCTGCGCTAAATGTCCCAGCATCTCTTCCATCCAATCGGGCGAAATGACTTCGGTATCGTTGTTGAGCAAACACAACACCTCGCCATTGGCTTGATTCACGGCATAATTATTAATCGCCGAGTAATTGAACGGCCGCGCATAGCGGATGACCTGCACACGCGGCTTTCGGGCCAAGCCATCAAGATACGCGAGGGTCTGCGGCTCCACACTCTGATTGTCCACCACAATCAACTCAAAGTTGCGATAGCTGCTGACGCCCAGCACGCTTTCCACACAGGCATTCAAATGCATGAGTGCATCGCGTGTCGGGACGACGATGCTGATCAATGGAGGCTTGGAAGGCAGCCGATACCGCACTCGATAGTGGCCTGGAGACGGTTCTTCCACAGTCGCCGCCACGCCCACCCGCGTGAGATGCGCAGCGACGGGATTCGTCCCCGGAAGTGCGCTCCTGTGCGGTTCACCCTGCGATGCGGGCAGGTGCCAAAGAACAGCCGGAATATGCCGAACGGATTCAGCGCGGAGCCGTTCACCGACACGCAACAACACATCGTGGGAGTTCTCTGCGCGCAAGTCCGCCAGAGAAAATCCACCAGTCTTGACCAGCGCGTCGGCATGCACGGCATACGAACAACCGATATAATTTGTCGACCGCAATAGTTCCGGCGACCAATCCGGCTTGAACATCGGATCAGTCCGCGCGCTCGCTTCATCACAATAATCGTGATCGCAATAAATCAGGCGGGCGCCATCGTGCTCGACCGCCTCGCTGGCGATCCAATACAACGCATGCGGCGCCAAACTCGCGCCGAGCGGCATGAACACGGTCCAAACTAAAGAGGCCTCTTCTTTCCATCGAGCAGTTACAGCCGCGCGCAAGTCCGACTCCGACGCAACCATCTCAACCCAGGCTGGAAGGTTCACCCGTTCAGTTTCAGGATGGCAACCCGCCATCAGCACGATCGCACGAAAGTTGCGATAGAGCTGCGCCTGCAGGGAATCGAGCGTGCGATGCAGCGCGGCTCTGTGCGACTGGTCGGCAACCACAACCACATCCACACAAGGAGAGCGCGACCACCGCGCAATGCGCTTCCCGATTAACCGTCGATCCCGCTCGGTAAGGGACGAGAAGGTGTCCACCCATTTGTCATAGGGCAACGCAGCCGCATACATTCGGAATCGGCCGGCAATGCGATAGGCCTCCGGCAGATCGAGAAAGAGCGTGGAGAGACGAAGACCGGCCTTGCGCCACCGCACACGCGGCTGTCTGAACAGCAAGGCGAGCACACGCCGCCACATACCGGCGATGCGCTGAACCGGGCCGACCGGGACAAGCTGGAGATCGATCAGTTCACACTCCCCAGATGACCGCATAGGTTCAAGCATTAGACGCGTGACAGGCCCGGGCAGATACAACAATTCGTTGATTATTCCGATACGCGACGCGGGCAGGGGAAAGCGACAGGTCTCTGGAGCGCCCCCTTCAACCTCGGCAAACAACGTCGCAGAACAACCCTGCCCGTGGCGGGACAACCGACATCGCAGCAACACCCAGCCAGAAGGAATCGCCGACGGCTCCGTCTGCAATTCCATTCTGGCCGGGGCGCGAAGGATCCGCCACATATTGGCAGAGCCGGCTGGCTCGATATTGAGCCGTGGGATCGGAATGAATTGAAGTGTCAAGTGCTCGACTTACATGGTGCCAACGCGATACAGCGCCCGGACGGAATGGACCCGGCGCAAGAATCCCCCGACCGAAATGAACGGGTTAATCCTGTTCCTTGCTCTTCGGTTTCGCTGCCAGAAAGACGATGCGCTTCACATTCACTTTCTTGCCATCCTTTTCCCTCTCGACCATGCGGCCTTGGAACCTGCCCATGCCCGGCACTTTCACTACACCCACCTCCGCAGCTGCGATACGCCTGCCAAGCTCAGCCAAAGCCGCCTGAATCAGGACAGCCGCCTTCTTCTCCGGCATCTTGCCAAGTGCATTCGGCTTCTTCTCCTTGATACGTTCTACCAGTTCGGTCAGTTTCAGTAGCTTCGGCTTTGGTTTCATCTGCATCCTCCATATTAATAACTATACAGGAACTGCACTATCCCTCTTCATGTTAGCCGTTTTGAAGCCAAGCATTTTGAGCCTTGTGGGTACCCGCCAATCGCCGATGTAACGCACCGCCATGCCTGCCTGTCAAGCCATCCACTCGAGCTCTGCCAGCGAATAGTGGAACGGGACCCGATCGAAAAATGTGGTGACCTCGCTCTGCCATGAGGCAGAGCGAAAAAAATCTGGACCAGGCGCCTCACAGAACGTCGCCAAAAACCCTCAGCTCCACCTCAACGATTAACTGGTAATTATTATATTTATGAAGATCGGTGTTCACCTCAACCTCGATCTGTCTGACCCTGCCGTATCAGCTTTTCATCATCACAACGTTCCCCATTAAAACAGTCCGAATCATGTGCGAACTTATGGAGCAACAACATAAAACTAATTCGAGCTTATTACCATATATTCTTGATATGCAAAGCTCGGTGAGCTTCTGAGAGAACAGACTGTCCAGCACCATCTGAACCCCATTGGAGCGTCTTTATATTGTTCACCATAATGACATAAGGCGCCGAAAGCGAGTACCCTGTGGCTGATTCAACAATAGGAGATTGGCCATGAAGCTGCGACCGTGGGACAACCACGACATCGTAACAGGACGCGCAAGAAGAACCTGTCACACAGACACCAGATGATCGGTCTGTGCAGCGAAACGCAAGGAGTCAAGAGTCTGAGCAGCGCCGAATAGCTTTGGGAACTTCGGCATGAGTGATAGCCCTCCTGGCTGAGACAAGATCGGCGAGTCGTGGGCCTAGTAGTCTGCTCAGCAAGTCCCCTAGAAGTTCAACCACCAGGAGGCCCTCAAGCGTTGCCTTCGGATGGAGGCACCGACTGTTGTAGCCGGACACTGATAGACCCGACATCGTAATTCTGCCGAACTTGCTCGATCAAATGAGGAAAAAGATATCGCCTGACCAGCGACAGCTCGCTCGAGGCTCCGTGAGAAACGGCGCCATTTTGCACAAACAAGGCAGCTGCAGCCTGCTCAAGGACAGCAATAACGATATCGGCATGTATCCGAGCAGTGACAATACCATTCTCCCGACGACATTCTAGCAAGCCCCCTGTGTGGGAGGCCCGCATATACGATCGCAGGACCCCTACCGCCGAGTACGCCCCCTGTAGATCGACCACCATGCGGGAATAACTGAGGCCACTGATCGTCCGCTCATCCGGACTCAGTTTCTTATACATGGAGTAGACACGCCACACCATGCGATACATGCGTTCCACCGTTCCCACTTCCGTCATATGAATCGGCGCCTGTTCGAACGAGCCCGCAGTTCCAATAGGAGACCAGTCAAGACGGACCAATCCATTCGGTAAAAAAATCAACTCGTTTATCGTGCCTTTGCGTGTTACGGGAATGACGAGAGACCGCTCATTGACGGGTCCCTCTCCAACATCAAGATATAGTCGCGCAGTGTAATCGGTCGTTTCGCGGACCACCCGCGATTGAAACAAGACCCAGCCATGCGGCCATTGACCATCCGTCGGCTCCAGCGACAGACGGGGCTGATAGGCTGACGCGATCCATGCGTCTGCCGGTTCCCCTCGCTTGCGCACGACGTTTGAGCAAGGGTGCAGAGAAAATAAATATCGGCGACGTCGTAGTCCCCTTAACGGCCTATAGCCCACCCTGAACTCCTTTATCCATTCAAGCCCGCAAAGACCAAATTAAGCAATACGCACACAAGCGAGACGCCGCCGCTACCAAGCCCCTGAGCCAACACTAACGTGGAGCAGAATAGGCCGTGCGAATCCACCCATCGAACCATGATGCAAGCTTGAGATTCAGCCAATGGCCTGGCGCCAATCGAAGATCGGCAAAAGACAACCGCCGAACCTTCTCGACCTCCTCCGATATCCGAGACTCCGCCTCACCTTGTTTCACGAGACCGATGCCGTGATCACAATCGAGAACCGCGACAAAAAGATCTGGGCGTCTCGCGCGCAAGTGGACAATCGCCTTATAGACATCCCCAGTCCATTGCCCCTGAAATCCCGTGGTCTTGCGCGCAAGTTCCATGGTCGGAGCAGCTTCGGCCTCGGAAGCCGGCAGACAATCATGCATCACGATCAGACCATTCGGGTTCAAATATTTCAGGCAATGTTCCACATCGCGCAAGGCCTGTTCATACGAATGCAAGCCATCGATAAGCGCAATATCAATGCCCCGTTCGGCAATATCGGGTGGAACCGATTCAAAAAACTGGTCGCTCGTCGTTTCGAAAAATCGGTGGCCGTCGAAATCGTGCGCTCCGCCAGGAATTTTGAAAGCCGGATCGACCGCAAACTTTTGAGCCACCTCGACTTGAAAGAAATTGATTCCCCGCTCGACACCGATCTCCAGATACTGCTGGGCTCCGGCTGCAGCAATCACTCGCTGGATAACCGTTGTACGAGTGATCGCCCCGGCAGCCAGCTTCTCCTCAATCAATCGGGCGAATCGTGTTCGAGCCTCCTGACGCTCTCCTGCCCCCCATAACGAGATGAGCCAATGCTCTCGATGCGTCTCCTCAGCCGGTTCAAGCTTGGCCAGCCTCTCCCAGATGATCGCAGCCAAGCGGTAATGTTCGGCTTCCATGGCCAAGTATGCAATGTGTTTCAGCGCCGACGGCTCGCTGGGCAATAACTTTCCATAGTACACACGCTGGGAGGGGCTGAGCTGTTCAAAGATCTCGCCAGCGGTCTCCACACTTGCCATAGTAATCGGACAAGCATCGAGAAGCGTCACTAGGTGCTCCGCAGCCGCCACCAGCTCACCCGAGGACAAAAGATCAACCGCTACGAGTTTCCGCAACGACGCATCCTTTGGAAACACCTCTGTCCCAATACGGAATACAAGACCTGCCTCCACCTCGCGTCCGCGTAATTTCAGCTCCTCGCCCAGATTCCGGTAATAGGCAACGGATCTGGGTCGCGATGATAACGCTTTATAATATTCCTCAAATGCGGCTCCCCGATCCTCCATAAACAGGAATGAGGATTTGACATCAGCAGGGAGTATCGGCTTTTGAAATACGGCGAAGGTGTCTTGCCAGTTTCCTAACCCAACATCGGTAAACACCTCGACGGCACGGAACCCCGACTCACTCGCCAGGGCACGCATACTACCGGGATAAAAACGCCAACAATCGACCGGGTGCCGGTGCTCTTCACCAGAGGACGGGACAATCAAACAAAAGAGACCACCGGGCCGAAGAACTCGATACGCCTCACGAACCATTTTCCAGGGAAACTCCACATGCTCAAGCGCTTGTCCGGATATCGCCACATCGAAACATTCCGCCGCTAGCTCTTTCCATTCGTACGGATTCGAGACCGCAATATCGACATTCTGACCCGCCTCAATATCGAGACCGCGAAGCTCCCACA
This sequence comes from Nitrospira sp., assembly GCA_030456405.1. Next base: position 1,285 of record JAKDNQ010000042.1, on the reverse strand, counting down.
TGGAACCAGTAAATAATTCCCGGTAGGTTTGCTCGCCGAGCACCGAGCGAGCCCCGACATCCACAATACAGAGCGGCGCAGCTCGATGTTCCGCGAGATAGCGTGCGACAAACGCGCGCATTTTGACTAGGGACGTTTCATGCATATCCTCTGCTCACTCATTTTATACAACGAGGTAATGTGTAGATAGCAAGTTAACTTGTCCGGTGTATGTAGCCATGATCTGTCCGGTTTTTCCTGCTCTGATTTTATAGCACCGCGCGCGAATAATATCGTTCACCGTTGGTCTAGGATCAACGATCAGGTGGTCGCCTGATCGAGGAGTTGGGTCTGTGCAGCGGCGCGAATCGGTCGCGGTCTCGATCAAGTGGCCATCCGCGTGATACCGCGCCAGACACCTGAGCCCATGGAACACGGCTAAGGTCCCATCCGGATATTCGTGGACTCGCACGGTGACCTTTACATTATGGAACCGAGGGGGTCCTGGGGGATCTGCAGACTCGTCCCTTGATACCGCACGGTATTGTCCTTGGCCACGACCCGCTCGTCTTGCACACACAGAATCTCGGCGAGGTGCGTGCCGATCCACGGGATGAAGGCCGTTCCGGCTTCGGGGGCCAACACCGCAACGCGCTGGTTGTAGGTCGGGAGAAACTGCTCAGCGAGATACCGGTTCGCCGTCGCCATCTCCGTGACCCAGGCCAGCGCCTGTTCCTTGGGCAATCGGTCCTGCAGGGTGCGGAAGACCCGCTCCCCCCTGCTTCCGGTGAAGAGGCAGGAATCAGCATGATCCCTACTAACTGCAAGGCGCGATGCACCTGCGTCAGCCGACTCTTATCGACCTTGCCCCAGCCTCGTCGGTGTACCAATGGTGCGACCCCCGATCGGTATAGAGGGAACTGAAGAGCCCCTTCGTCTCCATAACCTCCCGCAGGCCCAGGAAGCTGCTCAGATCCCTTCTTCCTCAACGAAGAAGGCCCGAATAGACCTCCGTCGTCGCATCATCCAACGTCACAATCACATCCCACTGACAGCCGGACACCCACTCATGCGTGGAGCCGTCTTGATGGAGCATCATGCCGGGCAACGGTATGCACGGCCGCTTCTTGCGGTGCGCCACGCGTTGGTCCAGCTATAGGAGCGTTGCCCACCGTGCTCGGTCTACCAGCATTCGTGGAAATGCTTGACGGTCCAGCCCGTGTAACAGGTCTCATACCGCGTCACCATCCGCAGCGCCTCATCCACGGGTACCGCGCGGGCCGAAGCTCGACCGATCCGCCGGTCT
>JAKDNQ010000162.1 GCA_030456405.1 Nitrospira sp. | reverse complement strand
CGATCAATGACTTCCTTGGTCGCGTAGCCTCCGATAATCCAGGAATCAGGATCGGCACGACGGGATTTATAACCCTTGAGCCCGATCTTGAGATACATGAAGATCTGCTGCTGCGCAGGATCTCCGACCCCGGATTGCGGCAATCCCAATGTCTTTTCAATCCTCTTGCGCCAATGCCGGTCGTCGTACCGCGAGGTAATCAACTGAAGCATGGTCTTTCCCTGTTCAACATCAAGCGGCATAGTACTCGTGTGTTCTCTTACGCACTGAGGTGTTGCTTAAAGAAGGCCTTCGTACGCGCCCACGCGTCCTTGGCCGCCTCCGGCCGATACACTGTCTTATCCGTGTCCCGGAAAAAAGCATGAGGCGCGCCGGGATAGGTTTTGACCTCGCCGGGCTTATTGTACTTCTTTAGCGCTGCCGCGAGCCGCTGCACGTCCGCCTTGGTAATCCAGCCGTCATCCTCCCCATATATATACAGGACAGGAGCCGAGAGCTGTTGAAGCGGCGCATCAGGGTTCGGCACTTGACCATAGAACGGCGCCGCGGCTTTGATGTCTTTGTTCACACAAGGGAGCATGAGCGCATAAGACCCGCCCATGCAGAATCCGGTCACTCCGATTCTCGTAGGATCGACTTCCGGAACGGACTTGAGATAGGCGACTGTGGCATTCAGATCCTTCAGTCCATCCTCCTGTTGCAGCGTATTCATCAATTTGCCCGCCTCGCCAGGATCGGTGGTCAGAGCGTTCCCCAATCGGGAGTACAGATCAGGGGCGATCGCCACATACCCCTCAGCGGCATAGCGTTTCGCAATGTCCTTGATATGGTCGGTCAGCCCCCACCACTCCTGAATCACGATAATCGCGGGGCGCCGCTCTTTGGTTTGCGGCGCTGCGACATAGGCCCGCATTGTCACCTTGTCGCTGGGATACTGGACCAGCGTTTCTCTGATTGAGTCGGCCATAAATCACCTCACTTCAAACCCAAAGTTATAAGTTCTCAGTTTTAAGTTATTAGTTCGTCGCCCTGAACTCATAACTCAACACTCAAAACTCATAATTGGCAGCTAGCCGCGCTTCGTGGCTAGCTGCCGGCCACCATCATCTCCGCAATCTTCACGGTTGGGCTCGCAATGCGCCCGCGAAACACAAGGTCGCTGCCGATCATTTCTATTCCCGCAAACATCTCTTTCAGGTTGCCCGCAATCGTGATTTCTTCTACGGGATAGGCCAACTCGCCCCCTTCGATCCAGAACCCGGCGGCTCCCCGCGAATAGTCGCCTGTCACCATATTGATGCCGAACCCGATGAGGTCCGTGACATACAGGCCCTGTTTCACCGTCTTGATAATATCTTGTGCCGTCTTTGTCCCTGGGACGAGATAGAAATTCGTGGGGCCGACCGATGGATTCTCGCCGACGCTGCGCGAGGCATTGCCGGTCGACGCCAAACCGAGCTTCCTTCCTGAGTAGGTATCGAGGAGGTAGCTCTTCAATACTCCTCGCTCCACGACGGTCGTCTTCCTGGTCGGCAAACCTTCGCCATCGAACGGTCGAGAACCAAGGCCTCCAAACACCCGCCCATCGTCATAGACCGTCACGTACTCAGGAGCCAACGGCTTGCCTAACTGACCTGCCAAGAACGACGCCCCTTTATAGAGTGAATACCCCGACACCGCGCTACAAAGATTCCCCATGAGACTTCCGGCCGTTTCCGAATCGAAGATGACAGGAACCCGTTGGGTCTCCACTTTCTTCGCTCCAAGCTTTCGGACCGTCCGCCGTGCCGCTTCCAGCCCCACTGCTTCAGGGGAATCCAGCTTGGAGAATTTCCGTTGCACATCGTACCAGGAATCGCGTTGCATGGCTCCGGTCTCCGGATCGGTGGCAACGGGAGACACGGACATGGAGAAACTTGAACTCTGATACTCCCCCAGGAATCCATGACTGTTGCCCAGCACCACACGCCCCGAGGAGGAATCGAAGTCGCCCCCTTCAGAATTCGTCACGCGCTCATCCGTCGACATGGCGGCAGCCTCGACCCGTTTGGCAAGTTCAATCTGTTGTTCTGTATTCAGTCTCGTGGAATCGTAGAGATCCAGGTCCGGCCTCTCTCCCGCCATTTGATCCGCCGATGGCAAGCCGGACACCTGATCCTCCACGACGGCTTTTGCCAAAGCGCAGCTCTCGGCGACCAGTTGATTCAAGGAATCCGCTGAAAAATCGGAGGTGGAGGAACTGGCTGAACGTTTTCCGACGAACACACGCAAGCCGAGATGTTTCTCCCGCGCTTTGGTGAGGCGATCAACAGCACCCAACCGAACTTGCACCGAAAAGGTTTCACCGTCCGCGATAATGATGTCCGCCTCCGTCGCCCCACTACGCTTGGCCTTGGCCAAGAGATCTAAGGCAAGCTGGCTATATCCATCGTGCTGTTGTAGGTGCTGATTCATCGCTGCGTCCCGCCCACAGTAATTTCATCAATTCGAATGGTCGGCAGACCGACACCTACTGGGACGGATTGTCCCTCTTTGCCGCAGGTACCGATGCCCTCGTCGAGTTTGAGGTCATGCCCGACCATCGAAACCTTGGTGAGGATTTCTGGTCCGCTGCCGATCAATGTCGCGCCCTTGACCGGTCTCGTGACCTTCCCTCCCTCAATCAAGTAGGCTTCGCTGGCGGAAAATACGAATTTGCCGTTGGTGATATCCACCTGCCCGCCGCCGAACGACACGGCATAGAGACCACGATCGACCGAGCGGATGATCTCCTCTGGGTCAGATGTTCCTGCCAACATGAAGGTATTCGTCATACGCGGCAACACCACACTTTGGTAACTTTCACGCCTGCCGTTGCCGGTCACGGGAATGCCCATCAGACGCGCGTTCAATTTATCGGTGATGTAGCCGCGCAAAATCCCCTGCTCGATAAGCATGGTGCGACCAGTCGGAGTCCCTTCATCGTCCATGTTGAGCGAGCCCCGCCGGCCGGGCAAAGTCCCATCATCGACAATCGTACAGACATCCGAAGCCACTCGTTTCCCAAGGAGATTCGAAAATGCCGATGTCTTCTTGCGATTGAAGTCCGCCTCAAGACCATGACCGATGGCTTCGTGTAACAAAATCCCCGGCCATCCTCCGCCCAGCACGATCGGCATGACACCGGCAGGTGCTTCGACGGCAGACAGATTAAGAATCGCCTCCCGTGCCGCTTCACGCGCAAAACGCAGATATCGATCTCCCTCATAATAGAACTGAAATCCCGTACGGCCTCCGCCGCCGAATGAGCCGGCTTGCCGTTGGCCGTTCTCTTCCGCAATACAAGTCACTTGCAGTCGCGAAAGTGGCTGCACATCGCCGATCAGTGTCCCATCCGAGGTGGCAACGATCACCACCTTATACTCCGTATTGAACGAGGCCATCACATTCTTAATGCGAGGGTCATATCGGCGCGCTTCGGCATCGATGGCGTTCAAGAGGGCCACGCGGTCTGCTGTGGCAACTTCAGCCTGTGCCCGCTCAACCGGATAGAGATTGCGTGTCGGGCCTTGACGGATAGGAACCGGAACCGCCTCAGCCCCGCTCGGCGAATTGGCAATATAGCGGGCTGTATCGGCGGCTAGTTCGAGATCCTTCTTCGTCAACTCATCGGAATAGGCAAAGCCGGTTTTTTCCCCCGCGGTCGCCCTCACTCCCACACCCTGCGATACACTCTTGGTCGCGCGCTTGACGAGCGATTCCTCCATTGAAACGGACTCAGAGATGCAGGACTCAAAGTAGAGGTCGGCATAGTCGACATCTCGAACTTTGACCCGTCCGAGCGCCCCAAGCACCTCGCCTTCAGTCAGACCGAAGGACGTCAACTGAACAGGTTCACCCATGGTGTGCAAGCCCTCACAACAATGAGATTCAAATAGGCGAGAAGTATAGCCGATCGCTTTCAACAGGCGCAACGACAATTCATTTAACTCATCGCTTTTACAGGACTTTTACTAAAATTCGTTTGACATTCTTCCCCCTCATCAGTAGACTTTGCCGGCCTAACCGTACATTCTTGCGCTAAAGGATCTTTGCTGACTGCACGCTTATGGACATGAAAGACTCATCAGCCATCAATCAGCTCTCCCTGGAAGAGCTTGCCACAAGACTTGAACCAGACCTCCTACCCAAGCACGTCGCCATCATTATGGATGGCAATGGCCGTTGGGCAGAACTGCGAAGCCTCCCCCGTATTGCCGGGCATCGGGAAGGGATCAAATCCGTCCGCGAAATGATTACGGTCTGCCTGGAGCTGGGTATCCACGCCCTGACCATTTATGCCTTTTCACAGGAGAATTGGAAGCGTCCGGTCCAGGAAATCTCCTCACTCATGGGCTTACTTGAATATTATCTTTCAACGGAACGCTCGAAACTCATTGAACAGGGTGTCCGATTACGCACAATTGGACGGCTCGATTCCCTCCCGGCTTCCGCACTCCAATGGGTGCGGGCTGCTGAACAGGAAACCGCTCATCTCGACAAACTCCATCTCACGGTTGCCCTTAGCTACGGTGGCCGCGCGGAGATTGTCGACGCTGTGCGTGAACTCCTCCATGAAGCCCAAGACGGGAAACTGCAGCCGGATGATGTGGATGAATCCCGTATCCAGCAATACCTCTACACCCATGATCTGCCCGATCCTGACTTATTAGTTCGCACCAGCGGGGAAACGCGAATCAGTAATTTTCTCCTCTGGCAGCTCGCCTACACCGAGCTCTATTTTACTCCAACACTGTGGCCCGATTTCCGTCGCCGCGAACTCCTACTGGCCTTGCTGGAATATCAGCGACGTGAGCGTCGATTCGGTCGAGTCCTCAGCGCTATTTCGTCATAGTGGTCGATCTCAACCTTCCCATGCAGGAGTATAAAACCGTCAGCCAGCAGCAGGCTGAACCAACACGCGCGGCATCGTCCCGGTTTGATCCACGCAGGATCTATACTATTTTGGTCCTCGTGCCGTTCCTCTATGCCGTCATTCACTACCTCCCGCCCCTCGTGTTTTCCGGTGTCGTCATACTGGGGGGGGCACTCGCCCTCGTCGAGTTTTACCGACTATGTTTCGGCGACCGCAGCCACTCCTGGATGATCGGAATCGGTTTGATGGGATTCGCCGCCCTGATTCTCGGAGCACACTGGCCGAGTGTCATTGTTCCAACTCTCCTCGCCACGCTTGTCTGTACGATTTCCGTGCCGCTTTTCAGCCGCTCACCTCTTGAACAGAGCCTGAGAGACGGCGCGATGACCTTGTTCGGCATACTATATTTAGGCCTCACGCTCAGCACGCTCTCGATGACGAGGCTGCTGCCTCAAGGCGAATGGCTCATCTTTTTTCTTCTGATGGTGACCTGGGCATCCGATACCGGGGCCTACTATATCGGCACACTGTATGGACGACACCGCCTCGCTCCCACGATCAGCCCCAAAAAAACTGTGGAAGGCTTGGTGGGCGGTTTGATCAGTGCCATACTGGTCG
>JAKDNQ010000161.1 GCA_030456405.1 Nitrospira sp. | reverse complement strand
GAGTTTTCTATTCAGGGAATTGTCGCGGGCGTGATCCGCCATTTCAACGAATCGTGAGGTGTTCTATGGCTCAGGCGCAGCAGCAGGCGATGGAGCTTCCGTTTCATACAGCGGATGGCAGCGCAGTTATCGAGGCGCCTTGCCATCTGTTGGCGGCGATGCGGCGGAATGCGGTGTCCACAGATCAGCGGAAGGGATTAGTGCTGTTGTCTGGACCGTCATCGGTCTATCGACTGGGCCTCTGTGCCGCGGTCGATCGCGCATTGGCCGGCGAGCCGGTGTTGTATCTGGCCGGCGCCAATGTCTTCGACCCGTTCTTGGTGGGACGGCTGGCTCGGGCAAGCCGGGTGGCTCCGGATCAGGTGTTGCAACAGATTCACGTCTCGCGGGCCTTCACCTGTCATCAGATGGTCAGGTTGGTTACGGATTGTCTTCCGTCGGCGTTGCGCACCTATGATGCGCGGTTCGTCATTCTCGCCGGCCCGCTCGACACCTTGTACGATCAGTCGGTGCCGGAGCCTGAAGCGACGCGCCTCTTTCGTGCCATGACGGAGGCCTTACAGCACATGGCTGATCAGTGTATTCAATTGTTATGCGTGACCCCGCTCGCGCCGCCTGAATCCGGTGGACGCAGTCGATTTGTGGCGGCACTCCGCGCGCAGGCGCGCCGGGTGATCGATCTGTGCGAGGCCGAGGATGGGCTATGGCTCCGGGAAGAGGGAGGAGCTGAGCCCAGACGCTGGATGATTCCGCGCCCTCTCTGGAATCGGTTGTAGGCATGGGGCGCACGCTTGCCACCTTCACGCAATTGGTCCAGCAGGAAATCGACTTGTGGAGCCGCTACCGACGTGCGTTACGGCGTGAGGACCAGCAGGCGCTCGATGGGTTGTTCGCTGCCGCCCGCCACCATGCGTCAGCCGGCGCCTATCTTGCGCGCGAGACGCCGTTCGAGGTGATGTTGTTGTCTATGTTGATCGAACAACAGAAACACGTCATCGCATTACAACAGAAAGTGATGATTCTTGAAACCCGCATGCCCCACGACTCGACTCACGGGGTGGCTTCTTGATGTCTACCCGGCACAAGAGGGTATGGTCGTCTGGCTCCTCGGTGAGGACGGTCAGCGCATCAGGGCCGTCGATCCCTTTGTGCCGACCTGCTATGTGGCTGCTCCGATGCCTATCCGCGAGCAGGTGCTCCGGCTACTCCGCCGTGCTTCCTGTCGCACCGGCACCAGAGAAGTAGAGCGATATGAACTCGGTGCGCTTCGCCCGATCCCGGTGCTGGAAGTCTCGGTTCACGCCCCCGCGCAGTTCTCGCCCCTCACACAACAGCTGATCCGTGCCTGCCCCGACGCGCAGTTCTTTCACGTGGATGTGTCGCTGCCGCAGCGTTACTTTTACGATCGGGAACTCTTTCCTCTCGTCCATTGCGAGGCGAACCTCACAGACGAGGGCTTGATTCAGTCAATTCAAGCGTTGGAGTCGCCCTGGGACACGGACTATGGTCTGCCGCCTCTCACGATCATGGAGCTGTCGCCGGACAGCCCGTCTCCCAATCCGAATCATGGCGGGTGCGCCTCGCTCGTAGTGCGGATGAATGGAGAGGAGCGTCTGCTGGAAGGAGATGATGCCGATGTGATTCAGCGGTTCAACCAGCTGCTCGTGCGGGAGGACCCCGACATTCTCTTGACGGACTGGGGCGATTCCTATCTGTTGCCGCGTCTCATGACCGTGGCGGATCGGCTGCGCCTGCCGCTCGCGCTCAATCGCGATCCTCATCGAGCCATCGGCGCCAGGAAGCCCCATTCGTATTTTTCGTATGGCCGCATCCTGTCCCATGCCGGCGCCCGCACTCTGTCGGGACGGTTGCACCTCGATCGACACAATTCCTTCGCGCTGGCGGAAACGGGCCTGGCCGGACTCATCGAGCAGGCTCGTGTCACGAAGGTCGATCTGCAGCAGATGGCTCGCACGACGACCGGGACCGGGATCACCTCGATGCAGCTCGAAACGGCTTGCCGCGACGGACTGTTGATTCCCTACCGGAAGCAGGAGCCGGAAGCTTTCAAATCCGCGCTCGAATTGCTGCAGACCGATCAGGGCGGATTGGTGTTCGCGCCGATCGCCGGCTATCACGAACAGGTTGGTGAGCTGGATTTCTCTTCGATGTATCCCTCCATCATGGTGCGCTTCAACGTCTCGCCCGAGACGGTCAATTGCCGGTGCTGCCGGAATGAGCCCACCGCGCGGGTGCCGGAGATCGGCCACCATACCTGCCTCCGGCGCCAGGGATTGGTGCCTCGCACGCTGGCTCCATTGCTCGACAAGCGCGCGCGGTACAAGAAGCTCATGGCCGCGGCGACACAGCCGGCGGCGAGGGCGGTGCTCGATCAACGGCAAACAGCGCTCAAGTGGCTGCTCGTCGTCTCGTTCGGGTATTTGGGGTACAAGAATGCCCGGTTCGGTCGGATCGAAGCGCACGAAGCGGTCACGGCCTACAGTCGTGACATTTTGTTGCAGGCGAAAGAGATCGCTGAGCAACAGGGCTATCGCATGCTGCACGCGATTGTGGATTCGCTCTGGCTCGCCAAGCCCGGCGCGGTCAGGGCAGACTATGACAGCCTCGCGCAGGCGATTACTGAGCAGACTGGGCTCTCGATCGGCGTGGAGGGGCTCTATCGCTGGATTGGATTTTTCCCGTCACGGGTCAATCCGCTCATGCCGGTGCCGAATCAGTTCGTGGGTCTGTTCGACCATGGCGGGATGAAAATCCGCGGCATCGAAATCCGTCGCAGCGATGCGCCTCGGTTCGTCAAACGGGCACAGGCGGAGGTGCTGCGCTGTCTGAGTGAAGCAGGGACGCTGGTAGAGTTGCGCAAACAGATTCCACAGGCCTTAGAGATCGTCCATACCTATCGGCGCTATCTCCAAGATGGTCGCGCCACCATTGAAGAGCTGGCCATTGCGAAGTCGCTCTCCAAAGAGTCTCACGCCTACCGCCATCAGACCCTGTCGATGATTGCTGCGCAGGAATTGCTCGCGCGCGGCTTGTCGCTCCAAGCGGGCGACACGATTCACTATATCATTACGGATACCGACGCGGCTTGTCCTTTCGATCGTGTGAGGGCAGTGGCAGGGCTCGATGGGACATGGAGCTACGATGTCTCAGCCTATGACAACCTGCTTCTGAAAGCGGCCCTCGTGCTGTTGGCGCCTTTCGGTGTGACGGCGGCCTCTCTGCGCGAACCTATCGGTCTTACCAACCGCGATGCACATGGCTCGGCCAATGGCAAGCCAGCCAACTTGCCAAGGGAGGCCTAGCCCGCATTATTCATGAAGCATCTGCTGCAAGCGCGGATACACGGCTGCGACGGGCAGTCTCGCCGTTCAGCCCTTTGACATACTGCACGAGTATGCCTCAGGACTTTACGGCTCCGAGTGCCCGTCTCGCTTCGTGTCTGCACGCTTTCGCAACGAACCTTCATGAATAATGCGGGCTAGCAGGATGTGTCGGAAAACCATTCTTGCATAGCAAAGCTTCGATGTCTGTCTCACATGCTCAAAAAAAGTTCGTCCAGAAAGGCTGCAGTCAGTGAAGAACCGATGACGTGCAGCGTAAAAGTGGCTCGGCTCCTCTTCAACAGATCGAGCAGTACGTAACCGATCTTATCGGCTACACAGCGCGATCCATCGTAGGTCCTATCTACGACTGAACACCCCATCGACATTTATACGAACCGCTGGTATTTCAGCTTGACTTCGTCCTAACTAGAACTATATTGTCTAAGTCACACGTAATGTAAAAGGTATTCAAGGAGGTCGTAGAGTAATCAAGAATAGCGACCTATGACACGGAGAAGGGAGGGTACAATGAGAGACACAATGCCGGTAGCAAACGTGGAAAAGACGAATCAGGTGAAGGTCTATCACCCAGGCTCTCAGCACGTCGTCGGAGACGGATTTCACGTGCGGAATCTGTTTCCCAGCAACGATCTGGACCGTGAGTTGAGCCCGTTTATCATGTTGGACTACGCGGGCCCTACGTTCTATCCAGCGACGGACCATCCGCGAGGGGTGGGCGAGCATCCACACAGAGGATTTGAAACTGTCACGATTGTCTATCAGGGTATTGTGGCGCATCGAGATTCAGCCGGGAATTCGGGCGTCATTGGTCCGGGTGATGTGCAGTGGATGACCGCAGCCTCCGGGATCGTGCACGAAGAATTGCATGAGAAGGAATGGGCCAAACGTGGCGGGACGTTGCAGGCCATTCAACTGTGGGTGAATCTGCCCAAATCGTCCAAGATGTCTGCGCCCGGTTATCAAACGATTGTGAACGATCAGATTCCGGTCGTGCAGTTGGACGGGGGAGCCGGTTCACTTCGTGTGATTGCCGGGTCGGTGGGAGGCGCAAAAGGCCCGGCTAAGACATTCACGCCCGTCGAATTGTACGATCTCCGTCCGCGCGCGGGGCATTCGATGCCGTTGCAGATTCCGAACGGTTACAACGTCGGTCTGTTGGTCCTCAGTGGGAAGGCATCCGTAGAGGGATCGCACCGATTATCGGAAGCCGATCTGGCAGTCTTGGTCTCGACAGGGGAGCCGGTGAAGATCGTTGCAGAGGAAGACGCCACGATTCTGGTGATGGCGGGCGAAGCAATCGATGAGCCGGTGGCTCGCTATGGACCGTTTGTGATGAATACAAAAGCAGAATTGGTCCAAGCCGTGAATGATTATAACGTCGGCAAAATGGGGCACTTGGCAGAACGCTGAAAAAGCCCGCCAGCAGGGGGGAGGGATGGCCTGGTTGGTCCCCCGTGCTCACGGAACCCCCACGACGAAGGGGATGGAGGCCGATGATCTTCTGTGCTCGCGCAACGCGCGGCCTGAGAAGGCCCTCGTTGGACGCGCGCAGTGGAAGATCCATCAGCCCCCATCCCTGAAGAGAGAACGAGCGAGATCGGAAGGATCAATTAGAATGGGGGTAGTGGTCGCTTGGGAAAAGGTCGCGCTCCAACGCGACCGGGGTTGGGCGGGTGAGAAGGTCGTGCGCAGTTGGGGACCAACCAGACCACCCCTTGAAAGAAGGTAACGAGCAAGCTCGGAGAAATATTCTAAGGAATCTAGGAAGCGTATCGACATCTACTCCGACATCGTCTGTCCTTGGTGTTATGTCGGGAAGCGACGACTTGAACGGGCATTGACGTCGGTCGGCCTCGACGTGCAAGTGACGTGGCGTCCATTTCAATTGAATCCGACAATGCCGCTCGAAGGAATGGATCGGACCACCTATCTAAAGGCCAAGTTTGGAAGTTTGGAGGTTTTTGGCCGCATGAAAGAGCAACTTCTCGCGGCCGGAGCAGAGGAAGGGATTCCCTTTGCCTTTGAGAAGATTCAGCGGACGCCAAATACCTTTGCGGCCCATCGGCTGGTCTGGTGCTCAGCACTGCAGGGGAAACAGGACGAAGTGGTGGAGAGTCTCTTTCGTTCGTATTTTGTGGAAGGCACTAA
>JAKDNQ010000571.1 GCA_030456405.1 Nitrospira sp. | reverse complement strand
CTCCTTTGAACCAATCGCTGAAACAGATCTAGATGTTCGGGACTGCTCAGTCGATGGTCGCCTGGAACCAGATGGAGTTCGATGGGAAACGAGGGAGCCAGGGATTGTAGCTTTTCGACAAACTGGCTGCTGCCGCTTGGCAGGATCACGTTGTCTTGCTGGCCGTGGAGGATGGCGGTGCCGACAGGCCGCAACCGATCGAAACTCTGCTTCCAATAGGCTTCGCTCTCCTCGACCCATTTCCACGAGAGCGGCCAATCTTTGTGCAATGGGTCGTCATCCCAGGGCATCCAGCCGGCGCTGTGCCATTCGTGGCATCGTTCTGGATCAATCGATCTCGCGCGTAGGCCCATCATATTGAAGGCGGGAGCGATGAGAACCAGTCGCTCAATTTCCTGACACTCCTGCGCCATGAGCCAGGCGATCCAACCGCCGAGTGAATTGCCCACAATAGTAATCGGCGGACCGCTCTTGATGAGATCGAGTACTGCTCGCGCGTCGGCGATCCAATCGGAAAGGGTGTAGTCGATGAATCGTCCGTCCGAATCCCCGAAGCCTCGCACGTCGTAGCAACAAAATCCCCACCCGCCTTCTTCACACCATTGCGCCAGCGCCTTGCTCTTGTTGCCCCAGCGTTTCGAGAGGAAGCCGGTGATGAACAGAATCTGGCGATCCTTTCCGATCGAGCGATCGCCGCGAATGCGTTTGCCGTCGGCTGCTGCGAGTTCGAACGGGTGCAGGTTACTCATGGGTGGGTGACCGCCTTGGTGATGAACGGCCCCAGCCGTTGCAGAACCGGCCGTGGAATCTCATGGCCACCACGAAAGCTGTGCCATTCAACCGAGAGTCCCGCATGAGTCAACGTGTCTCGCAACCGTTCTGCCCCAATGTAGGTCAGGAGCTCGTCCTGCGTCCCATGGCTTTGAAAGACCGGCAGGCCTTTGCGTTTCGGTAGGAGAGGGTTCCAGACCTGCTGCGCTAACAAGTTACCGGAGAGTTGCACCAGTCCCGCATAGGGACGATCTGTGTGGAGCATCGCATCGCACGAGAGCATGGCGCCTTGGGAAAATCCTCCGAGCACCGTCTTGCGCGGATCTGCTCTAAGAGTATGTTCAACTTCTTTCAGGAACGTCAGCATCGTGTCGCGCGCCGGTGCGAGGCCTTTAGGAATCTCGTTCGAGAGATCGCGGACTCGGCCTGCCGCTTGATCCTGGGCAATGCGCGCCATGTCGATAAGCCACCAGGCGCGCGCATCCCTCGGTCCAAAACTCAATGAGAGCGGGCCTTCGGGAAACACAAACCTTGTTCCAGTCGGCACGTCCAGAACGTCGGCCAGGGACACGAGATCGTTCCCCGGCGCGCCGAAGCCGTGCAGCAGGATGACGACAGGACCGTTGCCTCCACCTTTCCCATCTGTGCCGCCGCAAAGGCGAACGGTGAGACCTCCGAGTTGAGCTATGCGCATAACATATTGCGATCCGTTCGCAGGGTTAGTTCATGTACAGATATTGGAGGAAGGCCAGCAGTCCGTAAAACGACGATTCGACGACCGGCTGCCGCCATATGGGAACAAAGGCCCCCTCGCCCACTGCCTCGATGTCCTCGATGACCTGGCGGGTCAGTTTGACGTCCGCATCGCGCGCCGATCCGCCATCCAGCCCCTGGAACACCTGCTGATTAAGCCGCGCCAGTCCAGCATCGCGCGCCTGCTCCGCCGCCCGGTACAGAAGCAGCGCCGCCGCAATCGCCAGCGCTATGTTGACGGTCCAGCCCACGACCATTGTGAGGGGGAAATGCCAGTTGTCGAAATAGTGGTTGCGAGCCACCATCATGATGAGGAGCACGATGAAGGGATA
>JAKDNQ010000570.1 GCA_030456405.1 Nitrospira sp. | reverse complement strand
ACTCGACCTTTCTCTATCCGGCGCGGGACTGGCATGTGCATGAGATGGTCTTCGGGTTTCTCCCAGCCGTGATCACAGGATTTTTGCTCACGGCTATTCCCAACTGGACCGATCGCCCGCCGATCCGAGGGCATGAGTTGATCTTGCTCTCGACCCTCTGGCTGGCCGGCCGTGTGCTGATCGCCGTTCCATGGTTCACCCCTCTCGTGTCGGCGATTGTCGACGTGGGGTTCCTTGTCGCGGTGGCGGGGCTCGTCTGGCGCGAAATTATTGTCTCGAAAAGCTGGGATCGCGCGCCGATGGGGGTGCTGGTCAGTCTACTGGCCGGCGCGAATATCCTGTTCCATGCGCAGATCTTGTGGGGGGTGGAGACAGATCGTGCTGAGCGAATCGCCATCGCAATGGTCATGATGTTGATGACGCTGATCGGCGGGCGTCTCATCCCCACCTTTACCGGCGAGCTTCTGACTCACGCCGGCAGGATAGAGCGGCCGGCAACCTTTTCCCGCTACGACGGCCTGTCGATCGCACTCGTAGGAATCGCCGTGGCTTTCTGGATTGTTCAGCCGCACTCCATCGCGACTGGTTGGCTGTTCGTGGTGGCCGGCTTGGCTCATCTGGGCCGTCTGGCGCGTTGGTACGGTTGGACCGCATGGCGTGAGCCATTGGTGTTGATCCTGCACTTCGGCTATGGCTGGTTCGCGTTGTCGCTGCTCATCTTAGGGGGAGCCATTCTTGGGATCGGTCTGCCGGAAGAGGATGCCGTGCATGCGTTTACCGCCGGCGCGGTGGGAGCGATGACGTTGGCGGTCATGACCCGCGCCAGCCTGGGCCATACGGGCCGGCCTCGGCACGCGGGTCCTCTGACCGTCCTGATCTATATGCTGGTCAACCTAGGCGCGGTACTGAGAGTATTCGGGCCGATGACAGGACTCCCGGTGAATCTCATATTGAGTGTGGCGGCAGGCAGTTGGAGTGGAGCTTATATGCTGTTCGCCATGATCTATGGACCATTCCTTCTTCGCCCGAGCCTCGACGAGTGACTATTTCGAGAGCGTTTTCGGAAGACTCAGCTTGTTAGGCCTCTGCGCTTCCAAATCGATCTGCTTGAGGGTGCTGAGCTGTTCCGTCAATTCTGCAATCCGCTTATCCCGGGTACGAATTTCTCGTCGAAGCGTGGGAACTGCTCGATCCTGACTTTTGGCGGATTCCACAGCCCGCATGAGAGCCGATGTATTCGCCACACGCTGTTGTTCAAGCCATGTGCGCACGAGCCCTTTCATGACTGCAACTGCCCCATTCGACTCATCGGCAGAAGCAGAATGGGCCGTCCGGTTGGCAAGAAATCGAATCCAGCGCGCGCTTGAATCCGCAAATGGGCCTTTCGGCGCAACGGTCATCGCCTCCTGAAAGGAGGCCGCTGCTGCCTCTCCATTCTGGAACAACGCGATCATTGCCCGTGTGAAATGCACCCGATCGCATGATTGATGTTGTGCGCAGATGCTCAGCAGCACGTCTTGTTCTTGCTGAACGGCCTGCAAAAGTACCGTGTCGCTCTCATCGGCTTTAAATACCGGCGAAGACCCAGGCGTCGCTGGACCATTCACCGCCGCACATCCCCAGAACATCCCCGCCATCAAGAGCCCGGATCCAAGACGAAGCCACATCGCAATACCCCTTTTTGCGCCGAGGTCATAGTGCCTTTGCTAGGAGCCTGTCCGACATTGCCATGTCGGACAGACTCCTGGGACAAGTTTAGCAGATAGTACGGATTTTGACGGTTCATACGAATGAGTTGATCGAGCGCTGACACCCACACTATTCCCGCTGTTCACTTTACTATCGTCCCCCGATACAATCAC
>JAKDNQ010000569.1 GCA_030456405.1 Nitrospira sp. | reverse complement strand
TCTTGCTGAAAAACGGCGGCGGCATCGGAGAGCAATTCTTCAAGAGTCTGCATCGCTATGGCTAGACCTTCAGGCTAATTAATTCATCAGCCTACTGGGATTCCATAATATAGGGTGGAGCAAACATCATGCCCCAGCCATGGGAAAGGCGAAGAGTTTTGTAATTACCAGGCTTTTTGATGCATGGCCTCGCTCTCCACTCTGAGAAGGCGCATCTTTATCCGAAGGGAAATCCCTTCATCCCCGACATCAGAGTCATTAGTATCCTATTGATTTCACAAAGGGCCTTGCTGGTGTAGCCCATAACATACACCAGCATTCAAATCCTTCACATCAACTGGTGATCACTCTCATGAATTACCTGAGACAGGCTCGCGAGCTTTCAAAGTTTCTTTCCTCGAATGAGGAACCCAAGTGAATCATGCCGTAGATCCATTCTTGAAATCTCAACTGGTTGGTGTAGTTTCGCCGGGTGTGTCATTCGGTGTGGTCCACCTTACTGAACCCTGGATCCGCCGGGATCCGCTATATGAGCAAAGATCAGAGAGAAAAGACGAACCAGTGACAGGAGCGATCTCTTAACACAACACAGACTCTCGCCATTGGTCTAACAACGAAGCACATGCTATCCGCTAGGCATCCCCTGCCAGTTGTGCTACAAACCTGCTCGAGAATGGCTGAGCTCGCTCGAAGGTCGTTCATATGACGATGGGACAGCGTTCACAATCCGTCACGTGGTTGATCCTAGCAGGAACCCTCTGCAGCTTGGCCGTAACCGGCTGCCTCTCCCCCATCACGCTGAATCGCGCCGTGACGGCCTACGATGAGGCGATCACGGATGCCATCTCCAAACAACTTCTCATCAATATCGCCCGCGCCCATCAGCATCAACCGGTTCACTTCACCGGCGTCTCGAACATCGCCGCGACATTCGATTTTCGTGTCAACGCCGGCGCCACGCCGGCACTCACAGGAGAGGCCAGCAGAGCGCTCATGCCGATCTTCGGCGGCAGCGTAGCGGAAAATCCCACCATCAGTATCGCGCCGATCGAAGGGGAAGAGTTCACGAAGCGGCTCTTGACTCCCTTTCAGGAAACCAAGTTCCTCCTCCTCATCCGGCAACGGTACGACATCGATCTGTTGCTTCGTCTGATGGCCCAGGAACTTCGGATCAAGCAGAATGGCCAGGAGGTCGCCTACCGCAATAGACCGGCAGACCGGAAAGGCTACGAGATGTTCCGCCGCGTGGTGACCCACCTTTCGGCCATTCAGGACCAGAACCAGCTCCATGCCGAACCGCTCGTCTACAATAGGACCTGGACCATTCCTGCCAACTCGGTCACAGCCGAAGGCTTCCAAGCGTTACAAAAAGAGTATCTCGTGACCTACAGCCAGAAAGACAATACCTATACCCTTCGCAAACAAGTCTTGGGGCGAATTCTCATTACCAACTATGACCCCGACACGCTCCCGCCCGAGGAACGGGCTCGGTTGATCGATGAAACGGAGGAAGGGCAGCTCAACGACGTGTCCTTCGATATACGTCCGGGCCATGTCGGGGGGGAGTACCCCCTCAAGGGAGATTTCCGACTCTGGAGCTTCAATTCCATTCTCAACTTCCTTGGCCGGTCGCTTGGAGAAGATCCAGAATTCCACGTCGACAGAGATCCGCGGACCCCGGCAGTCCAGGAAAATCCCGTCCATACCATGGAACTCGTGCTGTCTGATCGCGCGCCATCGGAGGCCGACCTATCGATTCAGTCCCACGGAAAATATTACGCCGTCAACACCACCGGGCCGCTGGCACGCTGGAATCGCGAGGCCTTCCAAATGCTGTATCTATTATTCCAAATGACCGTCAGCGAGGTGC
>JAKDNQ010000160.1 GCA_030456405.1 Nitrospira sp. | reverse complement strand
TCTCATAGTGAACCGACGGCGCTTTTCTCGAACATGCACGGGTCTATGCCACTGGTCATCCTGGCTGCACGATCAGCAATAGAACAATCTGGAGGTCCTTGACGATAAATTGGACTAGGTCTCCAGGTCTGATGTCTTGGAGACTCGCCGGTCCCCCCGCATCCCACTTCACGCTGACTCGAGGTGAAAGGCGATGTCTCTGCCCGTCGATGACGATTTCTTCCTGACCGACAGCCGACACGCGGCCCGTCGGAAGGTCCGGCACAATGAGACTCGTCGTGACTTCCGCCCAGGACGATGAGATCGGCGCTGCGAATTGGCCAAGGCTCAGCGCCCAAACCGCCACAGCAACGTATGCAAATCTGGCAACGGAGCTCGTACCCCTCATCCTCTGTCCCCCTTGTCGACACACGTTCATCGTGGTTCCCATCGCCGTCTCCATTTACAGCTTCCTCTGGCAGGTATCGCCTGCTGCGGTGCAGGCATAGATGGCGGTCATTTGGGCGTTGGTCCCGGCCGCGACATTCGTCGCCGCGCAGGTCACCTGATAGTAGACGTCGATGGCTGCCGCTTTACCCGTCCCCTCGTTCCCCGCTGCAAATTGCAGCGAGCCTCCCGATTTATTTCTGGCGTACAGCCGATCGATATCGCCGCTCACCGTATAGCCGCCCACCGTCAACTGCATGTCCGGCCCCATGGCGCCAAGGCCTGTGGTCGTGTCAGTGTGGGCATCGAATTGGCCCAGAATCTCTTGGGTCAGTGTCGGCGGAGCCGCCGCCGATTCAGCCGCGGTTGGCACCGGGTTTCCCGCGAGATAGGTCAACGGAACCCGGCCTTGATCGATCGTATCCTGAATAATGCTCACGGACGTTCCGATACAGGACTCTGCCGCCGTCGCAGCCGATTCGGTTGCCGTGGCAAAACCAGCGACACGCTGTTCAAACCCGGTGACGGTCAATGCGGCAAGACCCAACACTGTTAGAATCAAGACGAGGAGCATGACCGTTAACAGCGCAACCCCTTGCTCGTTTCCGACTCGGTGAGCTGGCTTCGCAGATTCGTAGACGTCCATCGATCCGCTCTCCCCTTGGTTGCTCATAGCCCGAAAAATCGCCCAAGGTTTCTGGTTTCGACCGTTCTGGTCAAGATGCGACGGCGGAATCTCTGATCCGTCGCATACGTGTGATCGCTCACCTGCAACGAGGCGGCGCTCAACTGTCCCGCTACATTTGCCTCTCCAAGCCCCTGATCGGCGGTCAATTGCCGAGCAACGAGAAAAATCTTGACCATGACAATTTTATCGGGAGTGACCGGCGCCAGATTCCACCCATTATCTTTAATGAAGTCCAACTCGTCATACCCGGCGGTCGAGCCGGTTTGGTTATCCACGATTCCATCCTTGATGCCTCCATTGACGGTGAGGACGCACCCGTCGCAGGCATACTCGAAGTGGATGTCTTCAATTCCATCGGCAATCGAGGCGCCATTCCGCCTGAGACAGGGAGCGTTCCCACCTCCACATAGCGCGGTGGTCGCTCCGATGTCATAGGTGGCGCACTGGAGCCAATAGACGGGTGTCCCGGCAGGAAATGCCATAGGTGCGATGGTGGGATTGACCAAATCCATCTTGTTGGTCCCCGCTGAAATATTGTTCACAGGCGAGGAATAGACGCCTCCAATGGATACAATTGAGTTGTTGACGAGGCCTGCTCCCACCATGTCGGCAACCCCTCCTGGGAGGAGCTGAATTTGATTGAATCCGGCCGGGCCAACCGCGCTCTGAAGTTGCCAACCGGCACTGCTCAGTGGCACAACCAGTCGAATTGAGTCGGAACCATTGTCTGGTCCTGTGGTCGTCTTATCGATTGGGGAAATGGGCACGGCAGCCGTACCAACAAGACAATTGTTTCCCCCTAAAGGCCCGGTGACAGCAGGTGCGGGAGGTGGCAACATCCCAAAGCCGGCAAGTTTAATGTCTTTCGACAAGATCTCCATTGCGATGCGAGCATTTTGCTGGGTTTCCACCGTTTGATCGTTGGCCCGAGTCGACTTCTCCGTCGTCGTCAGTATCACAAAGCCCGCCATGACCACGAACGCGGCGATGAGGAAGCCCACCATGATCTCGATCAGGGTGAATCCCTTCTCGGCTTGCCATTGCTGGCTTCGATCTTTTCGCATGTTGTATCTTGGCCTTTCCTTTGTCACTCGGGCGCAACCACCTTCGTCAAGCTAAGTCGACGAGATCTGGAAGTCTTGTTCGGTCCAGCCGCTTCAGTCCAGGTAATTCTAACTTCTACGGAACTTTGATTGAGAGCCGCCGGTCCCGTTGGTCCGATGATCACTTGCCCCTGAACCCCGGCAAGGCCCGCTGCATACGGACCGGCCAGCAGATTTCTCCACTGATCGCAGTCTCCTCTTGCCATCGGCTGACTCGAAGCGCTGACAGTACAGGAGGTCGACGTATTGATACCGCCATAGCTCGCCACATTCTTCCGGTTGTACTCCATCCGTTCCATCATGTCTGCGGCTAGATTGGTGGCTCGTGTCATCCCGTTTGCTGACATATTCCACCCCAGTGCTATCCCTTGCATGGCCGAAAGCCCGAGCACACCTATGGCCAAAATCCCGGCTGCGATCATGCCTTCGATTAGTGTGAAGCCCGATGGCGAACGCAGTGTGGATGCCGCCCCAATTATTTTCTGCCTTGCCTTGGTTATGGACATGTGCTTCGAGGACACCAACTCGCCTTCCCCCCCCCTGTTACCCGAACGGAGTAGGTGAGCCCTTGCTTGTTGTTGACGGTCAATATCTGATCAATCCCCCCACTATCCGCACGCAACCCCAATGGGTTGAATTGAAACGTCGACACGCCACCGACACCCGTCACATGCGAGGCATTGACCGAGTAGGGCGGCATCGCCTGACCAGTGGCATCTGTCGAAGTGATATTCACCTGTCCAGGAACAGCAGTGACCGCAACTGTCACGGTCCTGTTTCTGTTCATTGCAGCGAACCTACCCATTGTCAGCTGACTGTTGATCATCATAGCCGCTTCTTTTAGTTGGGCTCTTGCCAGCCACCCAGTATAGGAAGGCACCGCAATCGTGGCCGTAAGCCCAATGATCGCCGTTACGATCATCATCTCGATCAGTGTGAAACCTCTCTCGCGGTTCTTCCGTCCAAGCATATAATTCGCCCAATTTTGGCCAGATACACCCATAGCACCAGTCACCTCAACGCAAGGGGCATACCACCTAAGAACAGAAGGACAGCCGATCATAAGCCATTGATATTCAACATGGCAGAAGGATTCACTCCCCTCGCGCGTGAACGTTTTTCGGACTTACTTGAGACAATTTTTGACAAAGAAGGAACGCCTCAATAGAGGCGTTCCTGAGAGAGGAGGGGGACCGTGAGACAGAAGAGTGCTACCTAAGACGAATGTGACGAGTTATTTCACCGCTACGGCCCGGACCTGCCGATAGGTGGTTTCTCCACGCAGCACCTTGCATATACCATCTTGTACGAGAGTTGACATCCCATCTGTCATTGCCAGGCTGAGTATGTCGGCAGTCCTGGCCCTTGATTGGATAAGGCGCTTCATTTCTTCCGACCCTCTTAAGAGTTCGTGTAATGCAATCCGCCCCTTGAAACCGGTTCGATTGCAGACCTCGCAGCCTCGTCCACGATACAAACTCCAATCGGCTTGGTACTCGATACCGAGAGTGGGCCAGGCCTGTGCGCCGTATCCCTGCACCAACTCATCGTACTCCTGCCGACTCGGGTGATAGGCCTCTTTACACTGGATGCAGATTCGTTTGCACAGACGCTGAGCAAGCACTCCCAACATCGCGTCGGCAAAGTTGAATGAATCGCACCCGAGATCCAACAACCGGACCACCGTTTCAACCGCACTATTCGTATGAAGGGTGCTGAGCACCAAGTGACCGGTGAGTGAGGCTTCAATGGCGATGTCGGCCGTTTCTTTGTCCCGCATCTCGCCGATCATGATGACGTCGGGGTCAGCGCGCAGAAACGCCCGCATCGCAGTCGCGAAGGTGAGGCCGATCTTCGGATGGACCTGGACTTGGCGAAGACCTTCCTGGGTGATTTCAATGGGATCTTCGGCTGTCCAAATCTTTCGCTCGTCTGTATTGATGTGCTTGAGAATCGCGTGCAAAGTTGTCGTTTTTCCAGATCCGGTCGGCCCGACACACAAGATGATCCCATGCGGTTTTTCTGCGACGGCGTGAATGGCCTGCAACGTGGCAAGGGAAAACTCCATGGCGTCAAGCGGCATAGGCTGCTTGGCTGTCAAAAGACGCAGCACAACATCTTCGTCCTGTCCTGAAGTGGGCAAGGTCGCGACACGCAATTCGACCTCACGATCCTTCGCCAACCGGTACCGGATTTTGCCGTCTTGAGGCTTGCGGCGCTCCGCAATGTCAAGATTGGCCATGACCTTGATGCGTGACACGACCGCGCGCCGGTAGATCGCTGGAATCTTCATGAACGTCGAGCACGTCCCGTCGATGCGCAGACGCACAGCCATGTCCTTTCGATCCTCGTACGGTTCGATATGAATGTCCGATGCGCCGAGGCGATCGGCTTCGGCAATCACTTGATTCGTCAGCCGCACAATGGCGGAGTCGTTTTCATCGATCTCACCCAATACGGGGTTGCTAGCAGGCTCAAGATGGATATCATTGACCAACTCACCGAGAATGGCGCCGATGGAGCCGCTGGCTCCCTGGCCGCTGGCCAGATGGAGAAATTGCTCGATGTCACGGCGCAGACCTACGGCATAGCGAATAGTCATGCCAGGAAATGTGCGACGCACGTCCCAACTTTTGTCGAAATCGTGCGGATCACTGGTGAGCACGTCGATCAGTGAACCGCGACGCGCAATTGGGAGCCAGAGGTTCTTCTTGAGATAGTCGAGGTTGAGCGTTTTGAGCAGGTCGGCGTCGATGATCGTTCGTTCGTCATACGGGAGATAAGGGCATTGATAAAAATCGCTCAGGGCAGACCCCAACGCATCTTTCGGAACACGATAGCGGTCAAGGAGCACCTTTTCGAGATCAACCGTGCCATCCTTAGAATCGGCGACCGCCACCGACATGTCAGAAAGGCTGATCACGCCCCGACAGATCAAGCTATCGAGCACGTTTTGCTCAATCGCGCAACGGAAAGGTCTCGCCACAGGGCTGTTCTTCTTCGCTCCGGTTCCACTCGCTACGACATCCGTCTCGATCATCATGCGGATTGCCTTTCTTTTTTTATTTTTCTGTTAGTACTTCGCCAACCAGGTTCCCGGTTCCCGGTACACAACCGGAAGTCCCCTAAAGAGTCCCTGCGCCAAATCGACGTTGTACCAGACTTCAATGCCAGTACCAGCTCCAATCGACGTCACACTCTGACCTGCCATGATCGCTCCGTATACGCGAGCGGATCGTTCAACCCTGATCGAGCCTGCCGCATACAACAAGCCGTTGACGTGGATGCCCGACAATTGCACCGGCACCCTTGTCCCTAGCGAT
>JAKDNQ010000041.1 GCA_030456405.1 Nitrospira sp. | reverse complement strand
TCTCATCGATTTGTGCGACGTTAAAGAGGTAGTTCGCAGATTCTTTGATTTTGTACTGCACGATGAATTCGATAGCCAGGATATTCATGTCGCCGGTAAGCATCAGAGCTTCTTGCGCCAGCATCTGCTGGCGGCCTTGCCGATCTGTGCGGAACCCGACCTCGATACGGTGAAGTTTTTGCACTTTTGGCTGCAGGACGGTTTCGACAAAGGGGATTTTTACGTGAGGGCCCGGTCCTACGGTTCGGACAGGGACGCCGAATTGCTTGACGACACCCTCCTCATCAGGGGCGACGATAAAAACACTTTGCCAGGCGAGGAAGACAACCAGCCCTGCCAAGGCGACATTTCTGAACCCGCTTGAGGGCATCAGATTCTTGAATGAGGGCAACAGATTTTGGAACTGCGATTGGGCCTGTCTGAGGGCATCCTCAAGCGGGTCGCTTTTCTTACTCCAAGGATCTTTTGGGTCCCAGACCATAAATAACAACCCAAGGATAATAGCAAATGATCTCTAACCGGATCACCTTAGCAGACTGCCTAGAAGCGACGCAATCACCATAATCTCCGGTTGGCTTATCTGGCTGATGTGGTTTGTCTGGTTGTTGTTGAACGACACGACCAGATGAACCAAATAAACAAGACAGGCTAGAGCATTCTGATGAGAATAAGGTAAGCGATACAAGCGAGGAGAGCCGACGCCGGCAGTGTCACCACCCAAGCCAGGGCCATGTCGCGAACCGTCATCCAACGCACGCTCTTCCAGCCTTTGAGAAGGCCGATTCCGATAATGGCCGAGCTGCTGATATGGGTGGTCGAGACCGGCAATCCGAGGGAACCGGACAGGAGAACCAGTGACGAGGTTGTCAGGTTTGCAGATAATCCTTCCGCATGGTCCATGCGCGTGACCTTTTCTGCCAAGATTTCAGTCACTCGCAATCCCCCCAAGTAACTGCCCAGTCCCATGGCCACTGCGACTCCTCCAAAGGCGGCGAGCTGGGATGAAGTGCTGGGCCATGCAGCGGTCGTGCTCCCAAGCAGGAGCATGGCGACGATTTTCGGCGCATCGTTCGTGCCGCGGGCAAACGACGCAAGGCCGCTGGAGAGCCAATGGATCGTATCGAGTCCCACAACCAGCCCACGCAAGCCGGCGCGGTCGCATTGGGACGGTACTGCCATGATCGGTGAACCGAAGCTTGCGGCCTGAAATAGGGTTCTGGTTCCGCCTTGCGCATCAATAGCCACTAACGCACGGGAAGCCGGCATTGCGCACAAGCAGGCCCCATCCCACTTCCTTGCGAGCGCGCGAACAGTCGGATGAATGAATAGAGAGACGGCGAAGGCGAGGAACGGGCTGAGCAACAAAGGAAGGGCGATCTTTTTCCCAATCGCGGACCAGATCAATCCTTCTCCGGCAAAGGCGACCAAGCCGGCGCCGACAATGGCTCCGGTGAGCGCATGAGTTGTTGAGACCGGGAGACCCGTGCGCGAGGCGAAGAGTATCCACACGATTGCTCCACTCAAGACGGCCAAGGCGACGTCCGATCCGATGATTGTGCCGGTCTGGACAAGGCCATGGCTGAACGTCTTGATCATTGCACTGGCAACAAAGGCTGCCGAAGCTGCGCCGATCATGGTCCAGACCGTTCCCCAGGCGATGGCCGACCGATAGTCGGTGATCCCGCTACCAACTAAGGTCGCAATCGCTTTAGAGACATCGTTGGTGCCATTGGCAAAGGCGAGGGCGAACGCGAGTCCGAAGGCGAGCAGAGAAATTTCCATCGTAGTTCCTAAGAGACGACGGATCCGCCGCAAGACGAACCGGCCCCTGCCGTACAGCCGTAGCAATGGTTGCGCGTGGTGATCCGACGTTGATTGAGCTGAGCCGGATCGAAGTCGCGGATATGGGCTGGTGCGCCATGGTCGATTGGAAGATCGAGCATCTGGTTGAAGTCGCAGTCGTAGAGAACCCCATCCCAACCTACTGAAATCGTGTAGCGGCACATGACGCCGGCTGCGGCAGCGGGATTGAAGGCATTGGCCAATCGCTCCATATACGGTTCGTAGTTGCCGCTTTCAAGGAGAAACTCAAGAAATCGGCTGATCGGCATATTGGTGATCGTGTAGAGATGGTTGAACTCGACGCCATGGCGAGCAAGGAGTTCTTTTCGAAACTGCGCTTCGATCGCCTCTTGCTTGGGAGGAAGAAAGGCTCCGACCGGATTGCAGACGAGATTCATCGACAACCCGCTTCCAGGCTGGCCATAGCCGAGTCGATTGAGGAGGTGAAGCGCCTGGATCGATTTCTCAAACACACCCTCGCCTCGCTGCGCATCGGTCTGGCTTGCGCGGTAATAGGGCAGCGAGGCGACGATTTCCACACGATGCTCTGCGAGGAATTCCGCCAAATCCGCTTGGGACGGAAGGAGCAGCACAGATAAGTTGCATCGATCCATCACATGGCGGTCCAGTGCCTTGCTCTGTTCAACCAGCCAGCGGAAGTGGGGGTTGAGTTCCGGTGCCCCTCCCGTGATATCGACCGTGGGAATATCAGTTTTCTCGAGAGCCCGGATACACAGCTCTGCCGTTTCTCGGGACATATGCTCGATCCGGTCAGGTCCCGCATCGACATGACAATGCCGACAGGTCTGGTTGCAGAGCTTGCCGACATTGATCTGAAAAACCGTGATCCCGGTGGCGCGAAGTGGAAGCAGGCCGATGTGATCGAGTCGCGCTTCGAAGGGAGGGCAGCTCGCGGTCCTCCCGAGGATCTTCAATTGCTCCGTGGAGGAGGCAAGAGGATTATGTTGCCCCAATAGGGTCAGCGCCATATCTGTGCCTGCCAGAAAGGGAAAAATGTCAGGGACCGGTCACCATCAGCGCACATGACCGATTGTCATCAATGCCGACTCTGGAAATCGTAACTCACAGCAGCCGAAATCCAGAGCCTGCCCTTGCCTGTTTGCCATGGCTCGTTGGATTGCGGGAGAGACTTTGTAGCACACCTGTTTGCCGTCCCGATGCCCCTCGACCAGGCCTGAGTCTCGCAGAATACGGAGATGATGAGAGGCATGGGGTTGAGAGCATTTCAATTCCAGCACGAGATCCGTCACACATTTTTCGCCGATGAGCAAGGACTCCAAGATACGCAGCCGCGTTTCGTCGCCCAGGGCCTTGAGCACCATGGCGCATTGGCGCGGAGTCAGCATTTTGGAATTTTTTGGAGGCGCATTCATCAGCAGCAGCCTCCCTCGCCGGGAGAGCAGATGACAGCGTCACCGTTGACGCTCTGGCCCGCGCGATTGATGATCGCGAAATGAGGGGCGTAGCCGTCGGTTTCCAACACGTGAAGGGTCTTGGAACAGATTTCCAGCGGCTCGCCTCGACGGTACACATGGTGATCATCATCGGCGGCTTCGACGAAGGGGCCGGCGAGCAAGGCGAAATGCCCTTGCCAGGTACATGGAGTGTCTGCCGGATAGATTGCCGTCCATCGGTCATCGGCTCGATCCAGCCAGAGCGGGTCGGAGGACAGGACGAAGTGAGACGCCGACGGAGTCTGGCTCAACAAACATACAACGTCCGGCGTGATCGGTTGAGGAATACCTCGAAGATAGGTCGTGCCAAGTTCATCGACCACTCGGCTGAAGGGTCCGCGGAGCGTGGCATAACGATCGGTTGATACCGGCGCGCTCGCGGGAAGTTTATATCCCGTCAAGGTGACGGAGATGAAGTGAATGCCGTCGATTGCCTGCCAGGGCGAGGCCTTGACCAGATGAATGCCCAGGAAGCCGGCTCCCGTCATCCCTGCAAGATAGTCGGTGAGTGTCAGTGCTCCGGAGAGGCAATCCCCCCACTTTTGAGCGTCATGCACTAAATATTGTGGCACAGGCTGATCGGCCACAATGTCGGAGATGGTAAATCGTCCGCCCGGTTTGGCGACTCGAAACATTTCCCTGAAGACCTTCCGTTTATCCGGCGCCAGGTTGATGACACAGTTGGAAATGATCACATCGACAGTGCCGTCGTTCACCGGTATCTCATCCGCCATCCCTTTGCGAAACTCGACGTTGGAAGTTGGATAGCCGAGATTGGCTGCGACGATAGGGGCATTGTTTCGGGCGATCGCCAGCATCGTGTCGGTCATGTCTATCCCGATGACATGGCCAGTGGGACCGACCAGCCGGGAGGCCGCGAAGCAATCGATGCCGCCGCCTGACCCGATATCCAGCACGGTTTCCCCTTGGGAGACGGTCTTCAGCCCGGCTGGAGTGCCGCAACCATACGAAATCTTGAGCACGTCTTCCGGGATGAAGGATTGAAGATCGGCCATGTCGTAACTGGTCGGGCAACACATCTGCTCGCCCGTTGACGCAGCCCGAGCATAACGATCGCTGACCTTTTGAGTAATCTCATCTATCGGCATGGGTGTCCTCGCCATTAAAGTACATATTGATATGCGTATATGTATCAATCCCTTTTGATCTACGTCAATCCGGTTCTTTTTGATTGGTAGGCGAGAGTCGGTAACCGTACATAACGAAACACTGCGCTTCCGTAAGCTGGCTTACAGGGACGGCGGACCCTGATTCCTAGTTGTCGAGTGATAGACTAGTCGTGTCTTCAAGAGAATTCTTACAACGGGGGTGAGTGAGGAGAAAAGTACCCCTGCTCTCTTGACTCGGTACCCCAGTACAGGGTGTAGAGTCTCATCGGAGGTGAGAAGATGAAAGTTGGCTGCACCATCGGGCAACTCGCGAAAGCGGTAAACGTCAACGTCCAGACAGTGCGGTACTATGAACGACTTAAGCTGCTCGGTCCGACTGCGCGCCGACCGTCGGGATACCGGATCTACGGCGAACAGGAGGAACGGCGACTTCGATTTATCAAGAACGCCCAAGCGTTGGGCTTCACGCTCCATGAGATCGAGGAGCTCCTCAATCTTCGGGTCAGTTCGAAGGCCCAGTGCAGCGATGTGCAGCAGAAGGCTGAAGCCAAGCTCACGCATGTGGAGACTAAAGTGCGGGAGCTGCAAGCGCTCGCCCGATCGCTTCGGAGTCTGATTCGAGACTGCCGGGTCGGTCAGCCGACCGATCATTGTCCGATTCTCAAAAGCTTGGAAAAGAAATAAATAGGTGGTTCATGGAGAGGTTGTCCAGGTCGG
Source organism: Nitrospira sp. (assembly GCA_030456405.1). Next base: position 8,808 of record JAKDNQ010000041.1, on the reverse strand, counting down.
AGAAAGAGAACCCTTGGTCTAAACCGCACAATGGGCGCAGCGCCTTGGGTATCGGCGGCCTGGCGGCGGTCCTCGCCTCGATCTGCTGTCTCGGCCCACTCGTGTTAGTGGCGATTGGCATAAGCGGCGCGTGGATTGGCAATCTGACGGTGCTCGAACCCTATCGTCCGATCTTTATCGGCATAGCACTTGTGGCGCTCTTCTTCGCCTACCGGCGCATCTTCCGGCCTCCCGAAGCCTGCAAGCCTGGGGAGGTCTGTGCCGTGCCGTCAGTCAAGACCGCGTACAAGATCATGTTTGGGATTGTGACCGCACTCGTGGGGATCGCGCTGGCGTTCCCCTATATTCTGCCGCTGTTGTATTGAAAGGACCAACGTTATGAACAAACTCATCACCGTCATCGCCCTCTCAGTCGCATTGAGTGCGCCCGCCTGGGCCGCCACGAAAACGGTCACCCTGTCGGTGCCCGGGATGACCTGCGCAAGCTGCCCGATCACGCTGAAGAAAGCGCTGAACAAGGTCGAAGGTGTCGAGAACATCGAGGTCAACTTGGAGAAGAAGGAAACCCTGGTCACTTATGATGACGCCAAGACCACGGTCAAGGCATTGCTGGAGGCCACCACAAACGCAGGCTATCCCTCCACCGTTCACCCCTAGGAGACGCCATGGACGGGAAACCACAGAGTCATGAGGCGCCATCCTGGTTGGGCCGAGCCCTCATGGCGGTCGGCATCAGCGGCGCTGCGTTTGCCGCACTCTGCTGCGTGGCGCCCTTTATGGTTGCCGGTCTAGTCACTGCTCTTGGCCTTGGGTTCATTCTCCAAGATTCCATATTAATAGGCCTCATTATTGTGTTCATCGGAGTGGCGGCGCTGGGGTATTACTTCGTGCGGCGCTAGACGTGCGCGTGACCTGAAGGAAATTCCCGGACCAACCCAGGAGGGGACATTATGGTGAAGGAATTTGATCTGGTGATTCTCGGTTCCGGCTCGACGGCGTTTGCTGCGGCGCTTCGCGCGGCAGAACATGGAAAAACGATAGCCATGACCGAGAGGCGAACGCTCGGTGGAACCTGTGCCAACCGTGGCTGCTTGCCCTCAAAGAACCTCATCGAAGCCGCGAAAATCCTCTACGATGCGAAGCATCCGCGGTACCCAGGGCTCTCTCCTACTTCGATGTGCGTCAACTTCCGCGCACTTATTGAGCAGAAGGATGCTGTGATTGAGGACTACCGGGGAATGAAGTATCAGAGCATTCTCTCCGACTCGAAAAACATCCGCGTGTTTGAAGGAGCAGCCCGTTTCAGCAGTCCCGACGAGGTGACTGTGAACGGGCAGGTGCTCTCAGCGCCTCGATTCCTTGTCGCGACGGGAAGCTCGCCCACTGTGCCAGAGGTCTCAGGGCTCCGTGATACGCCGTATCTCACCAGCGACCTGCTCACCAGTCACGAAGACATCGAGCTCACAGAACTTCCGGCTTCGCTCATCATCATCGGGGGCGGCTATATAGCGCTTGAGCTGGGCCAGATGTTTTCGCGCTTCGGCGCCAGCGTCACGATTCTGGAACGCGGAGCACGAATTCTTGCGACCTACGAGCCAGAGATTGCGCAATCAGTGGCAGAGGGATTTCGTGAGGAGGGCATTGCCATCTATACGAACACCGCGGTGAGCCAGGTGCAGGGCGATGCCCGCCATGTCGTCGTCATGATAGAGGTAAATGGGCGGCAGAAGGAACTGAAGGCAGCGAAGCTCCTTGTTGCTACGGGGCGCAAACCGAATACGGAACATCTGGGGCTTGACCTCCCCGGAGTCGATCTGGATGCACGTGGCTTCGTGAAGGTCAACGACGAGCTGCGCACGTCTGCCGCGCATGTGTATGCCGCCGGAGATGTCATTGGGTCCTATACGGGCAGCCAGATGGCGACTCCTGTGGGGGCGCAGGACGGCGGTATCGCTGCCGATAATGCCCTAAACGGCCAAGGGGGTCGCAAAGTAACCCACGCCGTGATTCCGCGAGCGATGTTTACCGACCCGCAGGTGGGCGTCGTCGGACTTTCGGATGCAGAGGCCACGGCTCGCGGGTACGAGTGCGAGTGTCGCATAATTCCGATGTCCCTCGTTCCCAGAGCGGGAGCGGTGCGGGAGACCAGAGGGGTCCTGAAGATGGTGGCGGACCGGAGGACGAAGCAGGTGCTGGGGGTGTCAATGCACGGGATGCACGCGGCAGAGGTGATTCATGAAGCGGCCATGGGGCTTCGTTTTGGTGCGAGGATCGACGACTTCGCACGCATGCTGCACGTCTACCCCACCATGGCCGAGGCGCTCAAAATCGCCGCGCTGTCGTATACAAAAGACGTTTCAAAAATGAGCTGCTGTGCGGAGTAGAGCCCGGAATAGCCATGCCACCAGGCCGCAATAATCCCAGCGGAGAACGCGCTGTCCTCTACTAAAAGGTTTAGAGGGTGTGAGGCGGAGAGCCGGACTTCAGGCATGACCGTTATGAAAACGATGAGGTCGATCTCTCCGAAGAGCAGGTCCGTCGCATTCTGCACGAATGGTCGGGGGTGTTGGGCCAGGCAACGGCGATACGATCGGCGCTTTTGCGGAACTAAAACAACGGTCGAAATTTGGCAGGTGACTGTAAGCTGCCTCACAGTGACTGGGTCGTAAAGGCGATAACATTCAAAGCAACGATCCGGTCCTAGGAGCGCGATAAGAGAAGCCACCGATGCGGTTCACACCATAAGAAAGGAGGAGCCCGTATGAACGCCTCCTGAATCCGTCTCGCTGCGGCGAAGTTCGGTAACGAGCGTCTTCCCTAAGATCGTTCAACCTAACAAAGGAGATTCGGATGAACACCAAAACAAAAACCAACGCTACGATCCATTCCGCACTGTTGGTTGCATTGAGCCTGGCAGGTGCCCAGGTGGTGGCTGCGGAACCAAAAGCGCCGGAACTGCCTTCCGGGTGGGAAGCCTGTGGAGGCGTCGCCAAGGCCGGGATGAATGACTGCGCGGTCAGGACCAGCCTCCACTCCTGTGCGGGCATGGCCAAGACCGACAATGAGGCTGACTCCTATGTGTTCCTGCCCAAAGGACTGTGCACGAAGATTTCGAACGGCACCGTGCTGGCCATCACGAAAGACGATCTGGCGAAAATGAAAGAGATGATGAAAAAGATGTAGGACGACCAGTCATGTCTGATCACGATTCCGTCTTGATCCCGGCGCAAGCCGGGATCGGACTGCGGTCACACCATTTTCGCGAGATCCTGGACGCGCCCCCGCCGGTCGCCTGGATGGAAATCCATCCGGAAAACTATTTCGGGGACGGGGGCTTGCCGCTTCACGTCCTTGAGCGGATCAGGAGCCGGTACCCGCTGAGCTTTCATGGGGTCGGGCTCTCGTTGGGCTCCATCGATACCATCGACCATACCCATCTCCGCAAACTTAAAGCTTTAATCGATCGTTTCGAGCCGGCATTCGTATCTGAGCATCTCTCGTGGAGTTCCGTGGGCGGTCGTTTCTTCAACGATCTCTTGCCGCTGCCCTATACCACCGAAAGCCTGGACCATGTCTGCGCCAGGATCGACGAAGTCCAGACAATCTTGAATCGTCCTCTGCTCATCGAAAACATCACACGGTATCTTACCTGGCGGGATTCCACGATTCCTGAGGGAGCATACATGGCTGAGGTGGTCCGGAGAGCCGGCTGCAGGATTCTGCTCGATCTCAACAATGCCTATGTCAACGCGGTCAACTTTCACCTGGACCCGGTCGAGTTTCTGGAGATGATTCCGGCCGAAGCGGTTCAGGAGATCCACCTAGCTGGCTTCGACCGTTTCGGACGCATGCTCATCGATACGCATGGCCAACCTGTATATCCTGAAGTCTGGAACCTCTATCAGTGGTCGATCTACCACTTCGGTCCGCGACCGACGTTGATTGAATGGGACGCCAATCTGCCGCCGCTGTCAGTTCTGGTGGAGCAAGCCACACAAGCGGATGCCATTCTTGGAAGTTGCCATGCCGCGACTCTGTGAACTGCAACAGGCGTTTGCCGAGGCCATCGTCGAAGGGAAGTATCATGCGCTCACAGCAGCGATGGCGACGGATAGATCGGCCCTGCGAAGTGTGGCGCTCTACCGCCGCTTGATTCGGAATAATTTTGCGCAGGTGTTGACGATCACCTATCCGGTGCTGCATCGACTGGTCGGACCTCGGTATTTCGATGTCCTCGCACGAGGCTATCTAAAAAGATATCCGTCGATGAGCGGCAATCTGTTTTCGTATGGACGTCATCTCTCGGTGATGCTGTTCGAATTACAGGTTCCCCCTCTGCTGGTCGAGCTGGCACGACTGGAATGGGCCTGTCATGAGGCGTATCAGGCTTCCGATTCCCTGCCGCTGTCAGAGGAGCAACTGCGGGCCATCGCTTCGGTGGATCCCTCTCAGGTGACATTCCAATTCCACGCCGCCGCGCGACTCCTGTCTTTTCCCTTCCCTGTCTACCGAGTCTGGTTGGCTCTGCAACCGGAGGCGCCCGCAGACGAAGTTGTCGAGCTGCCGCTTCCGGAACAGGAGACCGGCGTCGTCGTCACACGAAGGGCCGGGAAGGTCCAGGTCACACATCTAGCCAGGGAGGATTACCTGTTACTTGAAGCCATGTCACGCGGAGTCGATGCGGCGTCGGTTGAGCGGATGGCGATCGAGTCCCAGCCTGAGTTCGACTTCTCCCAGATTCTTGGCTACTGTTCTGAACCTGCACATACTCAGCGGTGTTTCTGTGAAAGAGACCTCATGACACAGGCTAGTGGCCCTCTGAAGAACGCGGTGCCCGCCGCCGTCTCCGCCTACCGCTGCGTTCTCCGTCTTCTGGGGTGGCTGATTCCACTCTTCGACCTGTCGGTCCGCCTCTATTTGGCCCATATCTTCTGGAAAGGCGGAATGGTAAAGCTCTGCAGTTGGATCTCGACCGTGATGCTCTTCACCATGGTCTACGATGTGCCTGTTCTGCCGCCCGAACTCGCCGCGTATCTAGCTACCGCCATCGAGTTGGGCGGCTCCTTCCTGCTGGCGATCGGCTTGGCCGGACGATGGGCGGCCCTATTGCTCTTCGGGCTCAATATTGTGGCCTCGACTTCATATGGCCAACTGTCCGAGGCCGCTTTGCAAGAGGCGTTCTATTGGGGCATTCTCTTCTTGTATTTCGTTCCGCATGGGCCGGGACTGCTCTCCGCCGATGGCCTCTTACGTTATCTGTATCGCCGAAAGCACGCGACCAGCGGTGCTGAAAATGAAGTCTCCATACAAGCCGCCAGGTATTGAGCTTGGCCGGGTCGTTTTCGACTACGATCATGTGAACCTGATCGGTCTATAGAATCGGTATCCCTGTGGCCCTATCTGTCCCAGTGTCGTCGGAAGTGTAAGCTACCTTACAGTTTTTGCTGGTGTTGAGGCGTAGACAAGCTGAGTGGGAAGAAGATGTATGGTCGTTGCTTTCGCGTAGGTGAGTGAGTAGGCTGTCAACTGCTGCTGTGAGCCTACCGTATGGACCATCCACAAACCGCCCCCAATAAATTCTGGTTCCTGAAGCACATTCGCTTGTTCGATGGGAGGGATCACTCCATCTGAGATGCAGGAGATGGAGAAGATCACTCGCATGGAAGAGGTCAAGAAACGGCAGCCCTTGTACCTTACTGGCGATCCGAGCAGCAACGTGTACCTCCTCAAAAAAGGGCGTGTCAAAATTGCCAGCACCGCGCCCAGCGGGAAAGAAGTGACCTTCGACATCTTAGAGGCAGGAGAAATCTTCGGAGAACTCGATGTCCTGGAAGATGTCCCTCGTTCGACATCTGCCGAAACCCTCGACGACGCACTGATCTGTGTGATTCCCCGGAAGGATTTCAAACAGTACTTGGCCATGCATCCCAACATGTCAGTCAAACTGACCAAGCTCATCGGTCTGCGGCTCAAGAAAATCCAAAGCCGTGTCGAAGACTTGGTCTTCCGGGATGTACCGGCTTGACTGGCCCATTTGCTCGTCGAACTGAGCAGGAGCGACGGGGTAGTTGAGCCCCCGGGGATACGTCTTAAAGCTAAACTGACTCATCAGGAAATGGCCAACCTGATCGGCTGCAGCCGCGAAACCGTAAGCGCTACGATGGGACAGTTCCGGGATCAAGGTCTCATTCAGATGGATGGCCGGACGATCACCATCGTGAACGAAAAGAGATTGTCCAAACTGCTGGGTTGATTTCAAGCAGTCTGGGTCGCGCAGTTCATTCTATGGCTAATCCACCTGCTCTCCCCCTGCATTTTCACATTCTTTCATTCTATCAAGGAGCCAGCCTATTTTTGGCATCCCGGTGGCGATAGCGCTGCCATTTATCACAGTCGTCGGAAGGATCTGAAAGCCGAGCGCTTTGGCCTCGTGCTCCAGCAGTGGATGGGCCGAGATGTGCCAAGCAGGGCAGTTCTGTCGCAATTCTCTCGTGAGCAGGAGGATGGACTGCTGCGACAGGCAGCCATCGTGAAAATAGAAATCCACCTGCCTCATGACAGGAGAGTAATCGATTGTGTCGGTATGCTCTGTGAGCTGGCTTACAGAGGGAAGAAACCAGTTGGGAGAGAGCGGCCTGACCGGTTGGAATAGCAAAGAGACAGACGCGGCCCCATGAGGATGGGATTGCAGGCTAACGCAGTCCTTGCTTTCGGTGAGCGGAGCTAGGAGTCTCTGACTCCATCTGCTCTCGCGTTTTGCCGATCCTGACGTAACGCGTTGCTCACGATTCGAAACCTGTTCGGGGTTGACCAACACGTTGGAGGCAGTACGATCGGTGAGCATACGTTCAACCTGATGCATTGTGATCTGCGGGTGTGACTTCTTATCTCTTCAGAACACATTTTTCATACAGATTGTTGAGTTTCCCGGTGGAATCGTATCGAATCTTGAGTCGGCGGTAGCCTCCTTCGTTGTACAACTGCCCAAACTCTTCCCGCGAGTAGAACGAGGTCGAATAGAGAGATTTTTGGCCTCCGAGCTTCCGCACCTTGGCTTCTATGGCCCTATTGAAGTATCCCTCTTCGTGATCGGTCTTCACTACGTCCCAGAATCCGAAATTGACGTACAGCTTGTTGGGTTTCATGGAATAGAGCGAATACGAGACCGACGGATCGTAGGCCGTCACAGGACAAATCCAGACCGGCTTGATCCCGATCTCTTCATGGAGGAACTGCGCAAATTCAGGCGCATGCTCGATGGGAATTTCGACATCCTGAATGACGGCTTCTTGTCGGTCCTCAAGAGCCTTGGAAATCCATCGTGCCACGGGTGAACGACGAGACCACTTCAGCAACTTCCAATAGACCGACGAACACAGCCGCTTTTTCCCCCAGAGCCACCGCATCACGGGATACTGCAAGAAAAAATGTTTGGAGCACCAAAACCAATCGGTGTCCCAGCGCCAGAGATAGTCGTGAGCCGTGAGATAGTCGGTCTTTTTTTGCTGGATCGATTGATAGTAGATCTGCAGATAGGTGTAGTCGCTGAGCCATTCGGCGTGGTCGATGAATACGCCCGTCGTGATATACAGTTCCTTGTCGTGAAACATGGCCCCGTCAACGAAATCCACAGACCGTTCTTTGCACAATCGTGCGATCGCCTGGAAATACTGTTCCCAGTCCGAGTAACGGTGGTGTGTCAGTTTGACAAATGGCTTGATTGGGAGGAGCTTTACTTTCAGCTTCAGCACATACCCGAGCGTGCCATAGGAGTTTGGAAAGCCGAAAAATAGGTCGCTGTACTCATTCACTTTCGTCGCCACGACGACCCTGCCATCGGGAAGAAGGATTTCAAGTTCCTGCACCGTTTCATGCACAAATCCACACTTGAATGAAGACGATTCTATGCCAATGCCCGCGATGGCTCCCCCAATGGTGATCGATTTGAGCTGGGGCACCACGGTGGGCATCAGATGGAACGGGAGGGTTTCCCTGACCAGCTCTTCGTAGGTCGTCAAGCCCTCGACTTCCGCAACCTGCTCCTGTTCATCCACGCGGAGCACATGGTTGAAATCGCGCAGATCAAGCCGGTGCACTTGCTCCTGCGCGCGTTGCCTGAATAGATTGGACGTGGATTTTTCAAGCGCGAGCGGGTTGGACGCGTTCATCGTGCGGATGGCTGCCACCGCACGCTCTCGCTTGCCGGCGTATTCTTCCTGTGAGATCATGCCGGTTACCGTACCGATTCATATCCGCCCAATACACCCTGCTTTGACATCACGATTTGCCAGAGGTGAATCTTCCGGGCGCGGAACGATCCTGCAAGGGATAACAGATAGTAGCGCCACATGCGATGGAACCGCTCGTCGAACTTTGCCTTAAATTCCCCCCAGTGCTTATCCACATTGTTCTGCCAGGCCACGAGCGTTTTGTCATAGTCGGGTCCGAAATTGTGCCAATCCTCCATCACCAGCAGTCCATCCATTGCGGCGCCGAGCTGGGCCACAGAAGGGAGCATGCCGCCAGGGAAAATATATTTGTCGAACCATGGATCGGAGGTGGTGACTGAGGCATTGTTCGCGATGGTGTGGAGCAAGAAGAGACCGTGCGGTTTCAATCTACGATGGGCCGTTTCCATCAACGTCCGGTAATTCTTATATCCCACGTGCTCGCACAGACCAATGGCAGCGACCTTGTCGAATTCGCCGGTCGCTTCCCGGTAATCACCCTGAATTACTTCAACGGGGAGGCCCGCACACCATCGGCGCGCAAAGGCAACTTGCTCCGAGGAAATATTATGGGCCACCA
>JAKDNQ010000568.1 GCA_030456405.1 Nitrospira sp. | reverse complement strand
GGATTGTTTCGGCTGCAGGCCCATCGCTATGCCGACCCGGTTCTTGTCTCCGGCACCGATGGAGTCGGAACAAAATTGAAGATCGCCTTCCTCACGGATCGTCACGATACCGTCGGGATCGATCTGGTGGCCATGTGTGTGAACGACATCGTGGTCAGCGGAGCCGAGCCGCTGTTCTTCTTGGATTATTTTGCGACGGGAAAGCTCGCCGTCCCCAAGGCTGAGTCCGTGCTCAAGGGGATTGCCGAGGGCTGCCGCCAAGCCGGCTGCGCCTTGATCGGTGGGGAAACCGCTGAGATGCCTTCCTTCTATGCGGAGGGCGAGTATGACCTGGCAGGGTTCGCTGTCGGTGTGGTGGACCGGCCCAAGATCATCGATGGGCGCAGCATCGCGCCCGGCGACGCCCTCATTGGATTGGCCTCGACGGGCCTCCATAGCAATGGCTATTCGCTCGCGCGCCGCGTCTTGTTGGATCAGGCAAAACTCAGCATCACCAGTCGCCTGCATGAGCTCGATCAGCCGCTCGGCGATGTCTTGCTGACACCGACCAGAATTTATGCCAAACAGATTCTCACGTTGATTCAAGAATATCCCATCAACGGCATTGCCCATATCACCGGCGGCGGTATTACCGAAAATCTCCCGCGAGTGTTTTCCTCTGGCGTACGTGCGCAGGTGAGACGAAGCGCCTGGTCTGTGCCGCCTATTTTCCAAGCGATTGCTCGCCTTGGACAAGTTGAAATGGAGGAAATGTATCGTGTCTTCAACATGGGGATTGGGTTGATTCTCGTCGTGCCGGCGTCAGTCGCCCAGGCCGTCGTTGATCGAGCCACATCGTTGGGCGATCCGGCTTGCATCATCGGGACCATTGTAACATCGGTCGGCAAAGAGCCGTTGGTGGAGTATGTCGATTAAACGAGCGGATGCGCTGCGAGTCGCCGTGTTGGCATCCGGACGCGGATCGAATCTTCAGGCCGTCATCGACGCGATCGAAGCAGGAACGGTTCAGGCGAAGATCGTCGCCGTCATCAGCAACAAGAAAGATGCCCCGGCGTTGGAGCGAGCCCGTCGACATGGACTCTCCGGCCTCTTTATCGATCCCAAACCCTATGCAGGAAGATCAGATAGTCGTGAGGCATACGATCGCGAGCTCCTCGACGTGCTGCAGCGACAGGATGTGGAGCTGGTGTTACTGGCTGGATACATGAAGATTGTGACCTCGGTCCTCGTGGAGGCCTTTGCCAATCGCATGATGAACATTCATCCGTCCCTGTTGCCCTCATTTCCAGGACTGGACGTGCAGAAGAAAGCGATCGAGTGGGGCTGCAAACTCGCCGGATGCACTGTCCACTTTGTCACGGAGGGTGTGGATGAAGGACCGATTATTCTTCAAGCGGCAGTGCCGATTCTCGATGACGATGCGTCCGACACACTGGCCGCTCGGATTCTCGTCCAAGAACACAAGATCTACCCTCGTGCGGTCCAACTGTTCGCCGAGGGGCGATTGCGGGTGATGGAGAGGCGGGTCGTCATCGAAGGGGGTAAACCGCTCGGAGAGGCGATCATCAATCCATCGTAGAAAACCAAAGAGCGAACTTCCGGTAGAGACTCGTGCAGGGCTTGTGTATAATGCGCTGACGAGGACGCGAGCATCCACCTCCCCGTTCTCTGACGCGGTGTGAAAGCCGAGGCAATTCCGCATCGGGAAATTCCGCGGAGTGTAAAGTCCAGCGCTCGCGTTCCCATTGTGTTTCCGGGTTCTGAGACTTGCCACTCAGAACGCAGCACTCAAAACTCAATACTGCCTTCTGCGTGGGGGGCTAGCTCAGTTGGGAGAGCACTACGTTCGCAACGTAGGGGTCGGGGGTTCAACTCCCCTGCCCTCCACCA
>JAKDNQ010000567.1 GCA_030456405.1 Nitrospira sp. | reverse complement strand
CACGCCGCTGGAGCCTCCCCATGATCGTGATTCAACTGCGGAATCCGGGATTATTGCTCTCTGTGGCAAGTCTTCAGTTTGAAGATGGTTCGTCGAATCGCCACGCGTTTCATGACACGGGCTTGGCGGCAGAAAATCTTGTCCTCCAGGCCACGGCGCTCGGGCTTGTGGCCCATCAGATGGCGGGTTTCAGAATCGATCAAGCGCGAACGGACTGTCAGATTCCACATGACTACGAACCGGTAGCCATGATCGCGATCGGCTACCCAGGCGATCCTGCCCTGTTGTCGGATCGTCTTCGCGCGCGAGAGATTCAACCTAGGGTCCGCAAACCCGTGAATGAATTTGTCTACTCAACAACTTGGGAGCAACCGTTGCCTCTTCTTCCATGAGGATTGGTCACGGCGCGTTCTAAAAGGCTAGAGTAGGTCACATCAAGGAAAGACGTCATGGCATCACTCAGTGGAAAAGTCGCGATCGTCACCGGGGCGTCCAGCGGGATTGGGCGGGCGATCGCAGAGCGATTGGCAGAAGACGGGGCGATTGTGGTGGTGAATTACGGTATGAGTGTGGAGAAAGCGCAGCAAGTCGTGACAGGCATCCAAGCCAAGGGCGGGAAAGCCGTTGCAGTCCAGGCCGACATGAGCCAGGTTGCAGAAGCGCGGCGACTTGTGATCGACACGGTGAAGCAATTTAGCCGCCTTGATATCCTGGTGAACAATGCCGGACGGTTTATGCCCAAGGCGCTTCTCGATACGACCGAAGCCGACTTCGATGAGATCATCGCCTTGAACGCCAAAGGTCCTTATTTCGCCATGCAGGAAGCGGCCAACGCGCTCAAAGAGGGTGGCCGCATCGTGAATATTTCGACCGGTGTAACCCATTTGAGTTTTCCCGGCGCCACGGCTTATCTTGGGAGCAAAGGCGCATTGGAGCAGTACACCAAAGGGCTGGCGCAGGAACTCGCGCCCAGAGGCATTACGGTCAATACGGTCTCACCGGGTTTTACCGAGACGGGCATGATGACGGATGAGTTTCGCCAGATCGGCATCCAGCTGTCGCCGTTGAACCGGCTTGGCCTCCCCAAGGATATCGCCGATGTGGTGGCGTTCATCGTCAGTGAGGAAGCGCGATGGTTGACAGGCCAGAATATTCATGCAGGCGGCGGCATCGTCATGTAGCAGGATGCTGAAAAAGTCCGCCAGCAAGGGAGGGAGCGGCCAGGTGCCCTCTTTGCTCGCAGAACGCGCACGAACAACGGGGGAATGACACCCATGCAGGTGCCCTTGCTCCCGGAGCGCGCACGATAAGAATGTGCTCGCTCGACGGCCGCAGTGGGACCTGCATGGGCGCCATTCCCGGAGAGAAAAACAAGCAAGCTTGGAAGGATTATTAGAATGCGACTCGCGAGGGAGAAGAGCGCGTCTCGGCGCGCTCGGGGTTGGAGGGTAAGAATGTCGCGCGCAGTAAAGGGCAACCTTGGCCGCTCCCATTAGGAGATGTATATGAAGTAGGAGAATCCTCTTTGAGGATACTGCGGCTTGTTACCGTCACAGCCACTATGCAAAGCTTCAATCGTCTATTGTATGGAAACCGGGTTTTCCCTTAGCCTGGTAGGAGGTCATGAATGGGGCGGCAGAACATTTCTACTGGTGGACCCTGGGAAGCCAAGATTGGCTATTCACGGGCAGTCCGGGTCGGTGCCTCGGTTTCTGTTTCTGGTTCGACGGCGATGACGCCCTCTGGTCTGGTAGGCAAGGGAGATCCCTACGCCCAGACGATTCAGACATTGAAGACGATTAAAGCGGCGCTCCAGCAGGCCGGCGCATCACTTACAGATGTGGTGCGAACGCGTATGTATTTGGCCAACATCGATCAATGGCAAGAGATTG
>JAKDNQ010000159.1 GCA_030456405.1 Nitrospira sp. | reverse complement strand
TCTCGCCCTTCAGCAAAGAGCCAGTCGCTGAGTCGTGACCGGACCTCCTGCGCCAGCTTCTGTAGCAGATCACGATTCTTCTCCGCAGCAGATTGGTTTCCTTTCGTCGTGAGCGAGACCAACACGCCCATAGGCGATGCGAGTAGCCCCAAGTCTATCGGCGCTCCTTTTGGAATGAGTCCTTTTAATTGCGTATCGACATCCGCCTCAGGCAGGCCGAACGTATGAAACACCAGACGGATAATCGGCATTCGAGAAGACCGACCCGCTGCGCCTCTCTCTGCGCGCAGCAAGGGAACCACTTCCTGCCGCATCATCTCTTCCATTTCCCCAGGCACACCGGGCAACGAAACGATCAGCGCCTTCCTCCATGTCAGGCAGAACCCCGGCGCAGAGCCGACCGGATTCTTCAGCACAAGGGCCCCGGCCGGAATCATGGCCTGACGTAACTGCGAGCGGTTGGGTGTGCGTCCCCATTGCGCGAAGTGTGGCGTCAAACTGTCCAACGCTTCCTTGCGGCGACTGAGCCTGTGTCCAGTCGCATGGGCCACCGCCTCTCTTGTGCAATCGTCTACGGTTGGACCGAGTCCCCCGGTCATGACAATCACTTGAGAGCGTTTAACGGCAGTATGGATCGCTATGACGATATCGTCTCGGTCGTCGCCGACGACTGATTTGAATCGGACGGCGATCCCGAGCCGGCCGAGCTCGTCGGCGAGAAAGAGGGAGTTGGAGTCGGATCGGCCCCCGATCAACAGTTCCGTGCCAATCGCAATGATTTCTGCGTCAATCTGGTTCATCTGGTCTATTTGGTTTAGTTTCGTTCGACGAAAGACACAAGACAGACCAGATAGACTAAATAACGATCTGCTTAATCAATCTCGCCAAAATTCATAGGGAAGCTCGATTCTCCTCCAGTCGCCGGATAGACAGTAATCGTGGTCAGGGCCTTCGGATCGAAATCTGCATAGCGGAATGACGCCACGACCTTTGCTTTGAACCGAGGACTCTTCGGCCATACGATACTGCGGTGGGCTTGTGCATCGAATCGCACTGTGACAGGTTTGATCACCTTCGTTCCCTGTTCAAGCACCACATAACTGTCCACCGCGAAGTTGGAGACATTCCCGAAGATGACGGTGCTGACCAGCATGGTCTGATCTTCGAGTATTTGCGTGATATCGGTCTCGCTCGGACGGTGGCCCCGCAAGGCCATATGCGTAGCCATGACCGACAGGGCTCCTATTTTTGTAATTAAAAATCCCTTAGGATGGACTTCGTCCACTACTCCGAACCGTACATAGAAACTATCCGGCGGCCTCCCCTTCCGCGCCGCTTCCTTCCCTTGATCGATTGCGGTCTGAATCTGCTTCGCGGTGGGATGCACATCGATCGCATGGGCCGACACATGAGCGAGCGCACTCAGCACAACAATGCCTACATAAAGCAACATGATCGGGTGTCTATAGACCTGTGCGACTCCCATAAAGAATTTCAGTACCAGATCACTCTTCTCCTGTCAACGAACCGCCCGACCTTCATCTCCAAGTTGACAACCGTAAAGACGAAGTGATAAAAACCGAGCTGCTGCTGAGCCAGAATAATTCACGGATACCATCGTGAACATTGATACAAGTCAGCGGCGCTGTGTCCCTCGTCTGAACATCGGCGAGTACAGCAAACACAGTCGTCAATAACCAACGGTTGCCTACTTTTCAGGTCGTTATACGGAGGAGTTTCGATGCCGACCCCTGAACAAACCCCCGCGCCCCAAGCGCCTAGACGCCAATATGTAAATTTTGCCTTCTATAAAATCGACCCGGCCTGGCGGCGGCTCCCTGAGAGTGAGCGCACCAGAGGGAAGCAGGAATTCTTGCGCGCGGTCGAGGACTATACCGGTAAGGTCCTTGTGGTGGCCTATTCCTCGGTCGGGATCAGGGGCGATTGCGACATCATGCTGTGGCGGATCAGCTATGAGATGGAATTGTTCCAAGACATGACCACGAAGATCTTGGCCTCGGGATTGGGACAGTATCTCACCACCCCCTACTCCTATCTCGCAATCACCAAGCGTTCAGTGTATGTGGATCATCACACCCACGAAAATCAAGAGAGCAAGCGGTTGACCGTCGTGCCAGGCAAAGCCAAATATATCTTCGTCTACCCGTTCCTGAAAACGCGCGAATGGTTCCTGCTCACGAAAGCCGCGCGGCAGGGCATGATGGACGAACATATCGAAGTGGGCCATCGCTTTCCCTCGGTGAAGCTGAATACAACCTACTCATTCGGGTTGGATGATCAGGAATGGGTCGTGGCGTTTGAAAGCGATAAACCGGAAGACTTCCTGGATCTCGTGATGGCGCTTCGCGAAACTGAGGGCTCCCGATACACGTTGCGCGATACCCCAATTTTTACCTGCATTCGCAAAAGCCTCAAGGAAACGCTCGACACCCTGGGCGGCTAACACGACGTCGTTCGTGAAGCGTGAAACGTCCGAATCCGGAAACGAACGACGCTTCACGAGATACGCTTCACTGTCTGCTGCGCTTCACGCGCCTGAACAATGTCTGACAATAACGCTCTCTATGCGGTTCGCTTTCCAGACGGATCGGTCAGCCTATACATCGACGAAGACTATGCAATTGAACGTGGAGTCGATCCGGCCACTCTCACTCGCGTGGAGATTCCGCGCGACATGTTTGTCAGTGGAACCATTCAAGAAATTCGCGAATATGTCGCCCTCTACTTGGAATCGCATCACTCCGGCAGAGCATAGTAGAATGTGGTCTGTTCGGTCTGTCTGGTCTATCTCGTGAGCCGTTCCGGACAACCAGATAGACCAGATAGACAAGACAGACCAGAAAGACCCCATGGCTTCAATCGCCTTACCCACATCGTCCCTAACCGTTGAAACGATCCGATCGGTCATCGATGCCATGCCGATGCAAGGCCGGATTATGCTTCGACTGATCCTGCTCCAGTACTTCGACGTTACGGACGAAGAAATCCTGTATATCGTCACTGATAGACCGGATCCCCGCTGCGTCGCAGGAACCAAGCCCACCAATACCACCATGACCAAAGAATCGATTAAGGTGGTCACAGACAGGCGCGACCAATATCGCCGACAGGTGCGACTCAAGCGAGAACGGACATGGCTGCAATGCGAAAGTCTGCGGAATCTCGGACAACTCAGGGAGGCCTTCGCCGACCGCGCCCGCACCCTCTTGGCCGAGCGTTTCTCTGTTCCACTCGATCAACTTGATGCGTTACACGCGTCCGCGAGAACCGTGCTGCCCAAGCCGGCAATCCGCTTGCTGGAGCAGCGTTGGGACGCCGATGAGATTACGGCTGAGGATTACCAGCAGCAACGGCTCGGTATCGAATTTCAAACCCAACTGCGCATGGCCGAAAAATATCATACTCGACTCAGTCTGAATGAGCGCGAACGGCAAAGCGCGATCTCTGCGCCGCTACAAGAT
Source organism: Nitrospira sp. (assembly GCA_030456405.1). Next base: position 2,096 of record JAKDNQ010000159.1, on the reverse strand, counting down.
CACGAGATCGCACATGTATGGGGCCTCCCTGCCGGCAGTCTCGCCGCCCGGAAAGTGAAGTACCTCACACAATACTTACACTCCCTCCAGGCTGCGTTACAGACCGGCGCAGCAGCCCCGGCAACATCCCCATTGGATTTATGGAAGGAAACCTTTTCAGTGCTCGCGAAACAGCCGATCGAACGGTCGCACTCGACCTACGACGGCTTGGAAAGGACAGAGTCTGCTCTCATAGACAAACTCACGTCGATGGTCTGGGGCAGCCTACCCGAGGAGGTCGAAGTCAAATTCTGGACCTCGCTCGTCTTCGGCGCCAGCTCCAATGCCATGCACTCAGAAATTACCAGGAACTTGTTCGGGTTGCAGCGTCTCATGACGATCTTCAACGACATGGACCGCTCTCCCGAAGCCATGGATGCGGACTTGCTCAAACGAACCGCAGCCACGCCCAAGATGGAAGTCGGCGCGCTTGAAGACCCTGCTGAGCCTACAATAAAGGAATTGAGCGAGATGCAGGCTCAGATCCTCAGTAGTATGAGGGGAGAAGATGCGAGCGGCAGGGCCTCCGATAAGTGGTAGTCCAAGGAACGGGGCAGCGGAAGAAGTTTTGAGTTCTGAGTTTTGAGTTCTGGAATCTGCGTTAGAGGCGGATAAGGAAGGTGCGACTAGCGTGAAGGGCGACGGTTCGAGGTCAGAAGTTGGAGGTTTTCGGATAACTCAAAACTTAGAACTTAGAACTCAAAACTTCTTCCGTGCGATTGCACTTTGCCGCCGGTTCGGTATAATACATCCACACTATGACCAGAATGCCCAACATTCAGCCACTGCTTCATCATCATCGAACCGGACGTGTTCTTTTTCTTCTGCTGTCGCTGCTCGCCTTCATCTCTGTCCCACTATATGGTCATGCATCCGGCCTTCTAGAGATCACCGAACTCCTCACCCATCCCGAGCAGTACGACCACCAGGAAGTGATCGTCACCGGCCAAGTCACCAACGTCCAACTCGCGACGAATCGGCAAGGTCAACCGGCCTATGGATTTCTGTTGAAGGATCAAGCCGGCACGCTGAAAATCGTCAGTCTCGGTCAGATCGAAGTTCGGGAAGGCGACCAGGTGATTGTGGAGGGAGTGTTCTCGCGCCTTCGCCAGGCAGGTCGCACCATCATCTACAACGAAATCAAAGCCCTTTCGATTAAGCCGATGAGTCGGCTTAACCCCGACCTAGTTGGTTGATCTGGTCTATCTGGTCTATTCGGTCTGTCTCGTCTATTTGGTCTATCTGGTCTATTCGGTCTGTCTGGTCTATTCGGTCATCTCGTCCGCGAAACTAACTAGACAAGATAGACAAGACAGACCAGATAGACCAAACAGACCGTCTTACGCTCGCGGATATTTCAGAGCCCATCCCAACAGCCTGTCCTGAATTCGATCCGGCAACCACTTCACCATCCACGCCCGCAGCCTGGCGTCTAAGCCCACGAGGTAGCGGGTGTGGGGATGGGCGGCCGTCAACGCATGATGCACAGCTTGAACCACCGCGTCAGGTGGAATCGCTCGTTTCGCTGCTTCGGCAACCGCTTCTCGAATTCGAATCACCGCCTCAGCATAGAGAACCTTCGCCTCTTCACTGACCGACGCTTCAAGTCCCTCGGCCTCCTTGGCCGATTTCTCCCAAATCGGCGTCGCAATCGCCCCCGGTTCGATAATCGAGACCTGAATCCCCCAAGGCTGCAATTCCATTCTCAATGCATCGGTCAGCGCTTCCAACGCATACTTCGAGGCAGAGTAGGGTCCTAACAATGGAATGGTCCCGCGACCGGCAATCGAACCCATATTGACGATTCGACCTCGGCCTCGACGCAGTAATGGAAGAAACGCCTGCGTCACCGCGATCTGCCCGATCACATTGACCTCAAGCTGTTTCCGCAACTGCGGTAACGGAATGACTTCGAGGGGGCTCCCGACCACGATCCCGGCATTATTGACAAGTCCTCCAAGCCCGCCCTCGCCTACAACCCGTTGCACCACCTCGACTGATTGTGCGATCGACTGTTCATCAACGACGTCAAGCCTGATTGGGATGAGTAATGGGCC
>JAKDNQ010000158.1 GCA_030456405.1 Nitrospira sp. | reverse complement strand
GCCTCACGGGCCGTTGGAACCCGGCGCTGGGTGAGCTGAAGCTGGGTGGCTGGGGGCTGGCGATCAATGCCGCGGCCTTTCTCTGGTCGCTGTTTGAATTCGTCAACATTTCATGGCCACGCGCCTACGCTGTGTCGCCCGATGCGCCCTGGTGGCAGCTCTGGGCTGTGCCACTGGTCTTGGGCAGTATTTTGGGTGTCACCACGCTGTATATCATGGTCAACAAAACTGACCGGACATGATCGGAGAGCATGGCGATGATGGCCAAGTGCTGATCCTCAACGCTGCCACAGAACCGGTAAAGAATGGCCGACTCGAAGTGTGCGGTCAGAAATTCCCGTTCGGAGAAATTGAGCAGGGGAAAACGAAGGCCATTCAATACAAAGTACGCTCGGATTCACTGTATAAGCTTGAGGTAGAGTTTGACTCAGGAAGGAAACTGGAGCAGAAACTTGGCAATGTCACAAGCGCCTAGATTTTGAGGATATCTTGACATTGAACGATCATGAAATGTCGTTAACTCGCTAGGATACAGCTCGAAGCCCTTTGCCTCCGCAGCCGGGCTACGGCTCCGTTTTCTTTTCCCAGGCCTTGAGGAATGGCGCAATGGTATCGATGGGAATCGGGAAGATGGTGGTCGAATTCTTCCCGGCAGAAATCTCGACCAGGGTTTGCAGGTAACGGAGTTGCAAGGCGGCCGGGTTTCGGCTGATCACATCGGCGGCATCGGCCAGGCGTCGAGAGGCCTCGAATTCTCCTTCGGCATGAATGACTTTGGCGCGACGTTCGCGCTCCGCTTCCGCCTGGCGCGCGATGGCTCGCTGCATTTCCTGCGGCAGGTCCACGTTCTTGACTTCCACGGCGTTGACTTTGACGCCCCAGGGTTCCGTCTGTTGGTCGATGATCCGTTGGAGATCCGAGTTGATCTGTTCCCGCTTCGACAACAAGTCGTCGAGTTGACTCTGCCCCAGCACGCTGCGGAGTGTCGTTTGAGCCATCATAGATGTGGCGTAAAGATAATCTTCGACTTGAACGATGGCTCGCTCCTGGTCCACGACTCGGAAGTAGATGACCGCGTTCACCTTGACGGTAACGTTGTCCTTGGTAATGACGTCCTGGGGCGGCACGTCCATGGTCACAGTCCGCAAGCTGACGCGAACCATTTTGTCGATGAACGGAATGATGATCACGACCCCGGGGCCATTCCCTCCGATTAGTCCCCGCGCCAGGCGGCCCCATCGAAAGATCACGGCGCGTTCGTATTCGCGGAGTACATTAAAACCTATGAGAACAAACACCACTGCGAGAATCAGAATGCCGAATTGAACCACGATCAGATCCATATCAGGCCTCTGTCTGGTTGGTGAGAGGTTTCACGTGCAACCGTAAACCGTCTACACGTATGACTTCCGCTTTGTCGCCAGGCTGGAGCGGCCGATCGCTGATAGCCTCCCAAAGTTCGCCATGGATTGCCAATTGCCCGCGGGGAGTCAGCGCTGTTTTGACAATCCCTACGAGACCGACCATTTCCTCACGGCCGGTCGCCGGCCGTCGTCGCATCGCTCGCACACCCATTCCGACCATAAAGAGCGAGAACGCGGCGGTCAGTGCAACGACCGGCAGGATGACCGACCAGGAAATTTGAAGAAACTCCACATCGGTCTTGATCAGCATCATCGATCCAAGAAGCATCGCGACGACCCCGCCGATGGCCAGCAGGCCGTAACTGGTCACGGTGGCTTCCAAGATGAAGAAGACAATCCCAAGGAGGAACAACAGCACACCTGCGTAGTTCACCGGCAGTGACTGGAGGGAGTAAAACGCGAGGATCAAGCTGATAGCGCCGACGATGCCCGGCAGAATCGCTCCAGGGTTATACAACTCGGCCATAATTCCAATGGTGCCGATTGTCATAAGCAAATAGGCGATGTTTGGGTCGCTGAGAGTTTTCAGGAGTTCGAGACGAAGCCCCATCGGGAATTCACGCACGGTCGCGTCCGTTGTGCGCAACACCGTCTGGCCAGATTGGAGAGGGATGGCGCGTCCGTCCAGTTGCTTCAGCAATCCTGGCAGCTCATTCGCAACCAGATCGATGACCTTCAGCTTCAAGGCCTCTCGTTCCGTCACAGACAGGCTCTTCCTGACGGCATCTTCCGCCCAGGCGACGTTCCGCCCCCGTTGTTCGGCGATCGATTTGATGTAGGCAACGGAATCGTTCTCGACTTTTTCTTTCATCGCCTTATCCATCTCAGCCCCGCCCATGGCGACGGGATGGGCGGCGCCGATATTTGTGCCGGGAGCCATTGCCGCGACATGCGCCGCCATGGTGATAAACACGCCGGCGGAAGCGGCACGTCCACTCGACGGCGACACATAGACGACCACGGGAATGGCGGCGCCGGTGATGTCTTTGATGATGAGCCGCATCGACGTGTCGAGGCCGCCGGGGGTGTTGAGGCGGATGATCAAGGCCTGCGCGTTGCTTTCCTGCGCAGAGTCAAGCGCATCATGCAGATATTCGGCGGCGACTGGATTGATGACCCCGTCATACGTGGCGAGAAGAACAAACGAATCGGCTCGCACAGGAAGCGGTCCTGCGAACAAGACATGAAGGAGTGCAGTAGTCGAGACAATTAGAAGCAGCAGGGGGTGGCGACTTCTCGGAGAATGCATCGTAGTGTCCCTCCCATAAGACTCAGACATCGGGAGACAGAACGACCATATTGAGCATACGAGCCGCTCGATATGCTGTCAAGGAAGGGGGAGGGCTGCGAACCGTCGTAGATGTGCTGGTTCAGATGTCGGCGCGAGAAGACTTGCTCACCATGGAGAATGATCGGAGAACCTCACCGCGGAAGGCATGCGGCAACGGGGGCGGGAGCCGTTAATGCTCTCGCTCTTGCAGCTCGTCCATGCGCGCGTCTCACGGATTTTTCCGGTTCGGCAGATGGCCTGAGCGTACTTGGCAGGCTAAGACATCCATGATCACGCGGGTGGAGATCAGAGCGGTGATCTCGGCTGCGTCGTACGGAGGAGCGCACTCCACGATCTCCATTCCGGCTATCGGTTTGGTGTCTGCAATGATCTGAAGGAACTTCAGCACTTCGCGTGGCAAAAACCCACCTGGTTCCGGCCAGCCGGTTCCAGGCACGAAGGCGGCGTCCAAACAATCCACGTCGAAGCTCAGCCAAACCGCGTCAACGCCATCCCATGCCACTTCGAGCGCTTGTTTTGCGGCGTTCTCAATCCCCATCTCCACGCAATCGGTAATGGTCATGATGGTGGTCTGGCGTTCACGCCCCGACTTCACACCAGGCCGCGGCGACTGCCAGCCCCCGATCCCGATCTGCACGAGATTTTTTGCCGGCACGTTGGGAATGTTCGTCGCATGAAACCAGGGTGTAGTATGCATGCGCTCGTCGAGATCGGTCTCTTGCGTGTCCACATGCCGGTCGAAGTGAATGATGCCGAGCTTGCCCCCGTTCAGATTCTCGGCGATTCCCCGCACGGTCGCAAAGCCAAGGGAATGGTCTCCGCCGAGCACCACGGGCAATGCGCCGCTGGCATACACGTGCGAAACCCCTTTACTGACCTGATCGAACGTCTTTTCGATGTTGGCGGGAATGGTAAACACATCGCCGAGATCGCACATGGTAATGGATTCCCGCAGATCCACGCCGAGCTCGAAGCTATAGGATCCATACAATGCCGAAATTTTGCGAATGCCCTGTGGGCCGAAACGCGTGCCGGCCCGATAGGTTGTGCCGCCATCGAACGGCGCCCCAAGAATGGCCACGTCGTACTGGCCGCACTTCCGCACGTCCTCAATGTAGGGTGCTTTGGCAAACGTATTGATGCCGGCGAAGTGGGGAAGTTCTCCCCGGCTGAACGTGGGAATCCGGCGATCTTTAATGGAGTCCGCAGCCGGGAGGCCTAATTCAAGACCCCGGGCTATTTCTTCTTCGTGCTTCGAGGTCGGCAGCAGCGCCTCGGCTTCGACGGCATATTTTGCTTCAGGACCATAGTTGTCATGGAGGGGAACCTCGCCTCTGTATTTCCGCTCTTTAGCCAAGATGTCATCTCCTTAGCGCATGTGCATGAAGATCGTCTACTTCACCTTTCACGAACGACACAGATGGTCGTGATACGCGGGAGTTTAGGAGTGTGGGGAGGGGGAAGTCAAACTAAGGCCATCTTTTTCTTTGAGTTGTTCAGCCTTGCGCCGAAATGATGTCGCACACCGTTGGGTCTAGGATGAACGATGGGCGGGACGTCCGACCCATGTGGGCTTGACAAACGATCAATTTCTCACTATAGAACCTAAAAATACAGAGGATGAGAAACCACGGTGGATGCAGGGGGGGGCCGCTCTCTGAGCTCAGGAGGGATGAAGCAAAGTTGTGGGCGTAGAATGAAAGGAGGCAATTTGATCGAGCTGCTTCAAACCTTCTCCCCGTGAGACTCGTTCGTTCAAAGACATCGTCGAAGAAGCATATGGAACTTCTCCCGTTGAGTCTAAAACCTGATCTGACAGAGGAGGTAAAACCCTAAATGGCACCAAAGGCGTTCGGTCAATTTTACTCCAATAAAACTCAAAGAATTTCGACCTCGAAACCTGTTGTGGTTATACTGGATGCGCAAGAAAATGCTGGTGGAGCCGCTGGTACGATAGATTTCAACAAAGGCGATATCATCATCAAGCAGGCGGGCTTGTATCTTATCATCGCAGGTCCGCAGGTCGGGAAAGTGACAGGCACCACTCACCGTTGGATCGATCTTTGGCTAAGGGTGAATAACACCGATGTGCGGAATTCGAACATACGAGCCGTATTAAAAGATCCCGAGGATAAGACTGTTGCACTCATGAACTGTGTGTTGCCTCTGAAAGGAGAAGACAAACTGAATGTTGTGATGGCAGCGGAATCAATCGAGGATGGCTTGGGACTTGAGATGATTGCGCCAAATGGTGAACCTACAATCCCGAGTATTATTATCACCGTAGTAAAATTAGATTGAAGTCTCACCTAAGGCACGCGACCGCCCGCGCCTCCGGCGAATAGGCCGAAATCAGCGTGACCCCAGTTGCTGCAAGGCCCGATACCCCTGCGCCAGCCTGGTCGTATCGACCTTGTCCCCGGCCTCCTCTGTGTGCCAGGAGTGGGAGCCTCGGTCCGTATAGAACGTAACTGAAGAGCCCCTTCGTCTCCATGCCCTCTCGGAGGCCTCGCAAGCTGCTCAGCGTCCCTTCCTCGACGAAGAAGGCGTTCCCTCACCCCCAATAGCTCCGCCGCCTCCGCCATCGTGAGTTCTCACCGGTATCGCTGTCCATACAGCTCTTCAAACCGCATACCATACGTATGTGTGCCCGTATCATCGTGGCCCTCTTTGAGACGCCACTCTCAACCAGACAGATGATGTGCTATCTACATCCATCGACGCGTACCTTGACGAAAAAGAATAATCGGCTGAAAATGCGCCGCGCGTTGGTCAGACCTCCGATTTCCTGGACATGCACATAATGGAGTGGCGAGCTCGAGAGGAGATTGAGATATAGGTGAGAGGCACTGTCGATATGACATCATCTG
>JAKDNQ010000566.1 GCA_030456405.1 Nitrospira sp. | reverse complement strand
CATGCGTTGTTACAATGCGCCCTCCTGAATTAGCCTAACCCACGAATGATACCCACAGTTCCACAGAGTAAACCCATTCCCGAGACGCATCTCCAACGGACCTTGACATCCATCATCAACGAGCTGCCGGTCGATGCGGCGCTTGCAGCCGTATTCCACCGCGACCAAGGCCCGCTGGTCAGCCATGCCGTACGAGGCTTTACCCCTCGTGATCTTCAAGCCATCCTCAGAACACTGTCAGCCTCTGCCACAGTCGCATCACCCCAAGCAAACGATCAGGAGAGCGGACGCACGATTCGCCTTCGCTTGATTACGCCGGGCGCAAAGTCGTTGCTCGGAATTCCCCTCCAGTTTCGAAACAAAACGTACGGCTTTCTTGTCATCGGGCGAAAAGAAAGTGCCACGTTCGCAAAAAAAGAAAAGGGCTTGATGGAGCAGGCCAGCGACGACGTGACGAAAGCGCTGGAGCGCGAAGGCCTCTTCGACATGAACGTCGTGCTCAGCCGTCCGTTTGTCGCACACGAACCGGTCCCTCCGACCCCGTCCCCGACAGAGATGTTCGCAGCCCCGGCGTCGCAACTCACACCGGAATTCCAAGACCGGATCATTGCCGTGTTGGCGGATGCCAACCAATACGTCGCCTACGATCGCATCTGGGCCTGTCGTTACGATCCCCTTGCAGGCAATGTCGAAGTTCTGGGACTGTCCGGCGATTTGAAGAGCGAACAGAAGGACGGAAAGAAAGATCTGAAACCGGGACACCGCCTTGCGCTCGACAGCTCAGCCTCCGGATGGGCGGTCCGCCACCGTAAACCACGTGTGGACCATGATCTCGCCTCCACACAGGGGAGGTTCCTCGACCACAAATATCTGTTCAAGGATCGGTTTCTCTCGTCGCTTGTCATCCCGTTTTTTGTCCGGGGACAAGTGGGAGGCACCATTACCCTGGCATCAAAAGAAGCCGGCCGTTACCAACAGACCGATGCCCGTACGCTTGAGCCGACGATTATCAAAATCGCAGACATTCTCCAAGCGCCGACACCGGCGTCAACAAGCCAAGCCCCCACCACCGGACCGGCCGGCTCCCCCGGGGCACCCATTGCCCCTGACCCTTCGGAGCCCAGCATCAGAAAACAAGAGCGGCAGGCCGCGATCGGCGAGTTCAGCATGTTCCTGGCCACAGAAGTGCGTGAGCCGCTCGCCTCGATCCGCGCCCAATTGGAAGAAGTCACGGGAGAAGGGATTCTCGACTTCGACCCGCAGACACGCGTCGAGAACGCGATGCGTGACATGATCAGAATTGAAGCCATACTCAACGAAATTTTGGACTTTGCCAAACCACTCGAACTGACTCGTCGGCTCCTCCGCATCCCAGAAGTCATCGAAAGCGCGCTCACGGTGGTCGCGACCGACCTCGAAGTCACCAGAATACAGGTGACCAAGGACTACGCCACGATGATCGCGCCGGTTCGCGGCGACGAGGCCAAGCTCCAGCAAGTCTTTCTCAGCATTTTCCGGAATGCGAGTGAAGCGATGAACCCCGGCGGGCATCTCCACATTCAGGTCACCCAGCATCGCGCAGGGCGCGGCGTGGAAGATCAGATCCTCATCAAGAACGATGGGGCTCCTATCCCAGCAGAAATCGTCGATAAGGTCTTTGAGCCGTTCTTCACCACGAAACGAACCGGCATCGGTCTGGGCCTCGCCTCGGTCAAAAAGATCGTTGAAGAGCATGGCGGCTCGATTGCCATCGGCAGCGCCCCTGGCGAAGGAACCACCGTCACCATCCGCCTCCCCGGCATCAGTCACGGTCCGTCTTATCGCGGACGCGGCCGCCGCCGGCCTCCCGCACGCCGCCACACCTGACCTCTTATTTCCGTCCATTGTTAGAGTCGGCGACGCTAG
>JAKDNQ010000565.1 GCA_030456405.1 Nitrospira sp. | reverse complement strand
GATCGGAGTGATTGTCATCGGGCTGGTGGCGATGGTCTTCTGCCTGTGGTACGTGCCGACCTCGATCTTACAGGCCGCGTGGTTTAGCGGGGTTGTGATCGGCATCGATACCGTTCTTGTGACCGCGACTATCTATCTGTCGGGTAACGCTCGGTCAGAACTCTATCTGTCGTATTTCGTTCTCATGCTCATTGCCGCTTCGGTGCGGCGACTGTCCCATGTCATTGGGTTATCGCTGTTGCTCTGCGCCGGATATGGCGTCATCCTCTACCAAGGAATCGTGCAAACTGGTTCTTTGTCTCCCGGGCATCTATTAGGAGTGCCGGTGCTGTTGGTGATGGCGACGTTCTACGGACTCGCGCTGCAAACAATCGGGTCCGAACGGCAGCAAAAAACACAATTGTTGGGAAGTATTGAATCGCTGCAAGAGGCCGAGCAGGCTCTGAAAACGTCGCGCGATCAGTTGGAGACTCGTATCAAGGGTCTCAAGGGCGATCTCGCACGGGCGAATGAGCATGTTCGGCAGGAGAAGAAGGAACGACAAGGCCTGGAGCAGCAGTTGTATGACGTGCAGAAGATGGAAACGGTCGGTCGGGTTGCAGGGGGCATTGCCGATGAACTCAGCCATCTCGTGTCGGTGATCGGAAGGCAGACGGGTGTGGCGCTTTCCCATCTCAAGCCGAACGATCCGCTCTATGGACCGGTCGATGACATATTCCGAAGCGGAGGGCAGGCCGCAGCCCTGACTGCTCAATTGGCTGGATTAGGTCTTCACACCGGCCATGTTCGACAGGTACTTTCGGTCAAGGCTGTGCTGGAGGAGATTAGTGGAGTGATAAGAGGACTACTCCCAGTTTCCATCGATCTCAGCATCGTCATCGAAGATGGGCCGATGGATGTCGAGGTCGATCGTGAGGGGCTTGAACAAGTCCTCCTCCATCTCGCGGTGAATGGGCGGGATGCGATGCCACGAGGTGGTCGGCTGCGGATTGACGCGAAGCAGGCGTTTCCTGGGTCTGAGAGCGGGCCGGTGAATGGAAGGGGAGGCTATTTACCCAAGGTGCTGATTCAAGTGACCGACACCGGAGGTGGGATGAGCCAAGAGACTCAGTCCCATATGTTTGAACCCTTCTTTTCCACAAAGGAAATGAACGTGGGGCTCGGACTCACTACAGTCTATGGCATTGTGAAACACAGTGCAGGCCAGCTCGATGTGGTCAGCCGGCCAGGCGAAGGTACTGTGGTGCGGGTGGTGCTTCCTCTTGTGAGGCAGGGCAGGCCGCCTGCTCCGTCGATCCTTGCGCACGTTGCCGCCAAAGGGCAGGAAACGGTTTTGCTGGTGGAACAGAATGAAATAGACCGCAAGCTCGCGCTCTCAACATTGTTGCGGCATCGCTATCAAGTTTTGGAGGCGAGCTCTTCCGTAGAAGCATTGCTGCTTGCGCAGCAACATTCTGGAGCCGTCCATATGGTCGTAAGCGATCTGATGATGCCGGAAATCAGTGGCCGTGACTTAGCCAAACGGCTGTTGGAGCAACATCCGATGATCAAGCCGCTTTTTGTTTCGGGGTTTGACGACGAGGCCATGGTGTCTCATCGCCTCAACCCGCGGTATCTCCTGCGACGCCCCTATCGACAAACTGGACTGGTGGAAAAAGTGCGTGAGCTGCTGGATACGTGAACACCGGATGGTTGATCTGGTTTGTCTTGTTTATCTGGTTGATTTGGTCCGCTGGTTCAACCAAACAAACAAGACAAACCAAACAAACCAGATAAACCGCGCTAGTCTTCCAATCGGCCTCTGCGGGCCGGGGCCAAGAAGGGCACGTCCGGGCGTTTGAATAGGCCAATCAATGCCATCCCAGCGAGAAACCCGCCGATATGGGCAAAGAATGCGACGCCTCCGC
>JAKDNQ010000040.1 GCA_030456405.1 Nitrospira sp. | reverse complement strand
TCACGGACAATGACAATCTTCGGATAGTGTTCGTGCTTCCACCCTTCGGCAATGATGAGATCATAGGTGTGATCGAGAAACCGGTCCCGCACCTCTTCTACTTTCATCTGATCGGACACGTCGGCAAACATCGCCATGCTCCCTTTGGAGAGCACCATCACACTGCTGGCGCCGGCTCGCTTATGGCGCCAGCTATCCTTCCCTTCCGTATCGAGATCGAATCCATGCCCGGCATGCTTCACGGTCGCCACTTTGTAGCCTGCCCGGACCAGCTCAGGTATGACCCGTTCAATCAGCGTCGTTTTCCCGCTATTCGACCGTCCGACAAAAGAAATAATAGGTACAGCCATAACCGTTATTCGTTAATCGTGAATCGCAAACCGCGGAACGTCCTGTCCGTTACCCGTCTCGCGATTAACGTTGAACGTTTCACGATTTACGGGTTTCACTTCACCTATGCCTCTCCGCTCAACAGTTGCACAGAAACTGGATCGCCCGGGTTCACTCGTTCGACCTCGACCGGGATATCGATCAAACAATTGGCCTTCACCATAGATGTCAACATCCCAGACCCTTGCGCGCCGGTCGTACGAACCTTAAAGACACCCTCTTCTTGCGTGAGCACACCGCGAAGAAAGTGGCGCCGATCCGTCCGTTTGGAAAACTTCTCCTGGAAAATCGCCCGTACGATTGGACGCCCATAGCTTCGGTGCCCACTCATTTTGAGCATAGCCGGCCGTACGAGCTGTTCGAACGTCACCATAGAGGACACGGGATTCCCCGGCAAGCCGAAAGCCAGCTTGCCCTGAATTTTTCCGAAGGCAAGCGGCTGCCCAGGCCTGATTGCCAGCTTCCAGAAATTCATGTCTGCGCCCAGTTCGTGGAAAACGGCTTTTGTAAAATCGTAGTCGCCCATCGACACACCACCGGACAGCACCAGGATATCCGCCGTCAATCCATGCGAAATCTTTTCCTTTAATGCGGCAGGCGTATCCTTCGCAATCCCCAGCAACAGAGGAACCCCACCCGCTTCTTGCACCGCTGCCGCAATTCCGTAGCTGTTGGAGTTGATAATTTTTTCCTCACTGAACCGCTCGTCCAAATCGGCCAGTTCGTCACCGGTCGAAAGAATCGCCACACGGGGGCGTTGATAGGAAAAGATGAACGACTTCGAGAGGATCGCCAACATCCCGGCTTCACCCGGACGAATCCTGGTCCCCTTGCCGATGATACACTCGCCTTTCTTGACGTCTTCGCCTTGAGGTCGAATGTTCGCGCCTTGTTGTTCCGGCTTGAAGACCCGTACAGAATCCGCTGTATGCTCAGTGTCTTCCACCTTTAAAACCGTGTCCGCCCCTTTCGGAAGAGGGGCGCCGGTCATGATACGAATCGCCTGTCCGGCGTCGAGAGATTTTGACGGCATCTGGCCCGCAGCCACCTCTTCGATCACTGTGAGCGTCACCGTTTTTTGAATGGCATGGTCATGCTTGATATCCTCCCACCGCACAGCAAACCCATCCATGGCGCTGTTGTTCCAGGGCGGATTGTCTCGTTCCGCCACAATGTCTTCGCCGAGCACACGGCCCAGCGCATCAAGGATCGAGACCTTCTCCAAACCTAGAATAGGCGTGGATTCCAGTACGATCCGTTGAGCCTCCTGCAGCTGTGTGAGTCCCTCTCCGGCGTCAATGGCTTTCACCGTCTCTCCTCCATCAATGGCTCTGCCTGGATGTCGCGCTTACTAGAGAGCCGCGTTTTTTGCAGAAGGCTTCGACCTTGTTTGCAATCTCGTGATAGCACTCGGCCGTAGCCGTATCGGAATTGAACATCGCGAACGGCTCACCGGCATCGGACTGGATCACGACATCAGGATCAAGTGGAATCCGTCCGAGGAAGGGCACACCCATATCCATCGCGGAAGCTTCCCCGCCGCCCTTGCGGAACACTTCAATATGGTTGTGACAATGGGGACACTCTAACCCACTCATATTTTCGACAATTCCGATGATCGGAACTTCGCTATCTTTGCAGAACGTCACCGACTTGCGGGAGTCCAGCAAGGCGACTTCTTGCGGTGTCGTCACAATGACCGCGCCGCTGACATTTCCGAGCAGATCGATGGTCGTGACCGATTCATTGCCGGTTCCTGGCGGCAAGTCCACGAACAAAAAATTCAAGTCCTGCCACTCGACCCCGCCTAAGAGCTGGTTGATGAACTCATATTTGTATGCATCGCGCCAGATGATCGGATCGTCCGAATTCTGCAACAAGAAGGACATTGAAGCAATCTTGAGGTTATACGCCTGAAACGGGATGATCCCGCCCGAGCTGCTGATCTTGAGCTTCTGCCCTTCGGCCCCCACCATCTTCGGAATGTTCGGGCCATGAATATCCATGTCGCAAATACCGACATGCCACCCTTTGAGTGCGAGACTCACGGCAAGATTCGTCGTACAGGTGCTCTTTCCTACTCCACCCTTGTTGCTCATGATGAGCACTTTGTATTCAATCCGTTCCATCCGTTTAGCCACCAGCCAACGACTGTGTCCCTCCTTGTCCTTCTGACAGGTTTCATTTTCGTCGCAGATCGCGCAGGCCCACATATAGACGCAGGCATCACTGCCACCGGAACTGGGAGGTTGAATGACGTTCAATTCACGAGCCATGCCGTGTCCTTCTGTGATACATCACGTTCGGTCTTTCTAGCAGGATGCTGAAAAAGTCCGCCAGCGGCGTTCTCGCGTCGCTCAGAGACTCAACGTACCGAAGCGTACGCCTCGCCTCTTCGCTCGCTGCGGCCTTGCTGGACGGCCTTTTTGAGCATCCTGAACCTGTGCGCCATATGAAAAATTCCAACGGCATTTTGTGTATATCGAGTTTTTCTGCAGCCTGCTAGGTTGTCATCATCGTCGTCGATCTGTCGGCACGCCCACATACTCGCTCTCTGAGGACTTCGACATGGCGCCGGAGGGTACTGATCCGGCCCCTGCCGCGGCCATCGCAACCGACGGAACACCAGCTTGACCATCTGCGGCAGGTTTGGTCTTGCCGAAATACTTGGCGCCGAAAATTCCGACCCAGTACAGAAGAAACATCGGGCCCGCCATGAGCGCTTGATTAAACGGGTCTGGAGTCGGTGTCAGAATTGCGGCGATGACAAAGGAGCCCAGTAACGCCCACTTCCAGTATCGGATCAGAAACGGCGCGTCGGTCCATCCAAGTTTTGCCATGAGTGTGATCGCCAGCGGGACTTCGAAAATCAGCCCGAATACCATCAAAAACCAGAGGGCAAATCCGACATACTGGGCAATGGAGATCTGGGGAACGAAACCGGCGTTGACGCCATAGGCGATCAAAAAATTCAGCGCAAATGGAAGCACGAAGAAAAATGCAAAGCCCACTCCCGCGTAAAAAGCGAGAGCGGTCAACATGACAAACGGCGCGACGAAGCGCCGTTCTTGGGCATGGAGGCCCGGTACGACGAACTGCCAGATTTCAAACAAAATGTAGGGGGTCACAGCGACGACGGCAAAAAGCCCAGCCACCTTGACGTTCTGCCATAACGCTTCAGCCGGCGCAAGGAAGACGAATGGAACAGTGGGCAAATCGGTCGGCACCCACGACAACGTGCCCGGCGTAAACATATTCTGAAGGGGAATGCGAAGCCACTTGACCAGCGTGTCGGCATAGAAAAATGTACCGACAAACACCAGGGCTGTAATAATGACCACCCGCGTCAGCCGGACCTGGAGCTCCACGAGGTGCTCCATGACCGGCATTTTCTTATCTTCCAGCGGCTTATAGATCGTGTCCTGCAGCCACTGATTAAGTGAATTCAGGCCGTTGGACATACGATCCGTTCATTCGATGGCTGGCTGCGACCCCTCAAGTACCGAGCGGTCGCAGCCGGCATCAGGCCTATCATTTGGGATTGACCGCGACAAACAGGTTGTTCCCCTGCCGGCTTAGGAGCAGGACGGCCAACTCATCTTTTTTCAGCTTGCCCGAAGCGTTCTGGTAGTCTTCAAGCGTCTTCACGACTTCATGGTTCACTTCCTGAATCACATCCCCTCGCTGCAGACCCGCTGCTTCTGCAGAGCCGCCGCCCTCGACCGAGGTCACGACGACCCCCGTCATTTTCGCCGAAATATTCAATTGACTCATTGTCGCCGCATCCAACCCCTGCACTCGAATGGACGCCAAGACATTATCGGGTAACTTCGCTGTTTCAACCGGTTCCTTGGAAGGCGCCGGCTCTTTTTTCGCCAACATTTCATCCGTTGGCCGCTCCGCCACCTTCACAGCGATCGTCTGCTCCTTACCGTCTCGCAACACCTTCACCTGCGCATCCCTGCCGACGATCGTGCGCGCGACGAGGTTTCGCAACTGACTCACGTTCTGGACTTCTTTTCCATTGAACGAGATCACCACATCGCCGCGTTTCACACCTGCAGCATACGAAGGGCCGTTCTCGTTCACATCGCTGATAAGTACTCCTTTACGCTGTTCCGGGAGTTTGAAGGACTTGGCCAAAGCCGGCGTGATCTCTTGAATGGCGACTCCCATCCAGCCGCGCACAACCTTGCCGGTTTTCTGGAGGCTCTCAACGATGTCCAACGCAATGCTGCTGGGAATGGCAAATCCGATTCCCTCTGACCCGCCGGTCCTCGAAAAGATGGCCGTATTGATTCCGATCAGTTCGCCGTTCAGGTTGACTAATGCTCCGCCAGAATTACCAGGGTTAATCGCGGCGTCAGTCTGGATGAAATCCTCGTAGTCTGCGATTCCAACATTGCCGCGGCCCAGGGCGCTGATGATGCCCAGAGTCACGGTGGAGCTCAACCCAAACGGGCTGCCGACTGCCAATACCAGGTCGCCGACCTGCAATTTCTCATACTCCGCCCATTTTATGGATGGAAGGTCCTTCGCTTCGATCTTGACCACCGCCAAATCTGTCTTCGGGTCGGTTCCCACCACTTTTCCGCTGAATTCACGTCGATCGCTCAATGTCACGGTGATCTGCGTGGCGCCTTCGACGACATGATTGTTCGTCACAATAAATCCGTTCGAATCAAAAATAACGCCTGACCCCGCGCTTTGATCAGGACGTCCATGCCCTCCACCTGGCGGCATCGGCGGAGGAGTCGGAAGTTCACCTTCCGGCGCTTCTTCCCCTGGAGGTCCACCAAAGGGACCTGGCGGTACCGGCGGCTTCCGGCCTCGTCCCCTGCCTTCTCCACCCCCAGTGACCGCAATATTCACCACTGCCGGTGTGACCTTCTTGACGATCTCTGAAAACCCCTGTGTCATCCCAGCGGGAACCCCGGCGGCAAAGACTGTGGGTTCACTGGGCAGGGCAGTAATGGCGACAACGCCCATGACCAGACCGATACCTGTGACAAGACCTCGAATATTCCACACCCTACTCCGCGTGACCATAACAGCGTTCCTCCACAGGGTTAATCGATACAACCGCATGAGCCAAGTAATCCATTGTACACTATCCGTTCCGAAGGCTTCAAAGACTAATAGCCTCCATCGGAACCTCACCAAATAGTCTCTCCCGTTCATATCCCGCGCCACGAATTCTGCAGCTTCAGCAACAGCCGTTGAGCCGCTTGATCGAAGGACACGACGCGCAGCGTATTCGGCGCGCCGGCGTATGTCGGAGGCCAGATACGCCGCTCATCTTGCGGGCGCAGATAGATCGCCGAATACCATTGATCAATCCCTGGCGCACTCGGACGATCCAGAGTGGCCCAACCTCGTCCTTCGGCCTGCGCTAAGTTCTGATGACGCTGTAAATCCAACAGAGCGAATTCCAGCAGCGACCAGTTATCTCGACGAAATCCAGGCTGCGCATGCGTCGTCATCCCAGAAAAAGCGTGACCGGATATTCCTGCTCGGTGCTGGAGACGACCACAACAGCCAGGTAGTCGAACCCATGTTGCAGCCCCAATTCAGCAAACTGGGCCCAATCTCCCTGCGGTTGTGGCTTGATACGGTCGGCTGAGATGATCTCTGTGAGCACAGCCGGAATCGCACGCCCAATGTCTCGTTGCAAACTTTCGCCGAGGCGACCCATCGCCCCTTCAGGCAGATTCGGAGCCGCACCCGGCTCTCCCGTATCCGATACCATGACAAGTCCTGCCTGTACAGATCGCTGATCGATCTTCGTGAACGCTCCACCGCCAACCAGTCGCCATGAAGAAGCATACTCACCAATCCGTGCCGGTGGAACAGCGGACGCACAGGACACCAAGAATACCGCGATGAGCATGATACTGAACTGATTAAACCGATGGCGCATCTCCCGCCTCAGACCTGCAACTTCGCCCATCGCCTCATTCTACACTATTGTCCGGTCGCTCCTCATCGGCTGATCTGTCAAGTCAGGCGGAACCCTCCCCTTTCCTATCCTGCTTGGGATGGCTGCACGAGGCTACCCTTCGCAAGCTGCACCCCTGTGCAGAAATCCTGGTTGCCAGCCGCCGCACGACCGACGTGGTACTGGCCCGACGAATCATGACTGTGTTCGCCACCGCCAACGAAACCATCAGCCAATTCCTCTGTTGTTGAAGAAGGCTGCAATGTGGGTGTGGTCGCACAGGATTGTATCTTGGCGCGTCCGATCTGATATCGTACGCAACGCAGACGCAGGCGGCGAAGACGCCCTTACGCTGGAGGCCCCGTTCTGCCACCTCACCACCCCGTTGGGTTTTTACCTGCCTGAAACCAACATTGGCTGTGCGCAACTCTAGCCGCTCACCGGAACTGTACGAATGCGCAGGCCGAAAGCCAGCCCGTCACGCAAACACTCTACTCTCTTTACTGTTCCTCAAAGTGAGCGCCCCCGCCTCACCACCGCCTAAACACTTGTGATCATGCAAATGATGCGCTATATTATGCGTAATATATTCCACGATGAGGTGCACCATGGCTGTCGCGTATAAGAAAGAAGAAATTCTCAGCGCGTCCCGAGTGGCGCGGTCCTTCGGGCAGGTGCTGGCCGATCTGAGCGAGAAACGCCGCCGCCGCGTCGCGGTCGTCAAGAACAACCACTTGGAAGCAATCCTTCTCCCTATCGAAGATTACGAAACGATGGCGGAAGCCCTCGCCCTCCTCGAACATCTTGAGATCTATCGTCTCGTGCAGGAACGGAAAAGCACGAAACGTCGCAAAGCCATCAGCCTCGACGAGTTATTGAAGGAACAACGCCTTGCCGTATAGGGTAACCCTCACCGCAGCGGCTGCCGACGACTTCCGACACCTCGATGGGTCCCTGAGAAAACCGGTTGCCAAGCTGCTCAAGAAGCTTGAAACAGCCCCCCTCCTCGGCGAGCACTTGGGCAATAAGGCAGGCCTCGACCTCACAGGATATTACAAGCTCTATGCGGCAAAGAAGGGGGTCAGAATCGTCTACCGGATTATCGAACAAGCAGTGATTGTGGAAGTGGTCGCGATCGGAAAGCGTGAGGATCTTGCCGTGTACCAAACCGCCCTCAAGCGAATCCACTCAACATCCTAACCAAGCTCCTCTCAGCCTGCCCGGGCCATTCACATCTACCTTGACGATCCGCGGGCGAACTCGAATGAGCAGGCACGGCGGGGTGCGAAAACAGGTGGCGAGATGAGCCTGAATACCCTACCGGACAGACGGACGGGGCATCATGAAGCGGGACAGCAACAAGATAAATCGGTGATTCCAAGACGCGACCCCTATTTGGGAATCTTTAAAAACCAAGTTCGTGTCTGAAGAAATAAATGCGCCCCTTTGGGCGTCCATTGCATTTGCTGTCTCTGGACGAAGCGTTTACTGACGACTTGAGTGGTGGTCGACTCCACGAACGCAGTACTGATCGAGTCGTCCTGTGGAATGTAATGTATCGAAGTCGTTCGCAACGAAAATCGACCGTGGGAACGCTGGGCACCGCCCCATGTGTTCTGATCGTACGACACCACATCCCGGGCACGCCAGCTGCAGCCTGGCGTGCCCGCCAAGCTGCTTCGCAATGTGGTGGCTTCTCACTCGATCACGTAACAGGCTCAATTGTCCACATTGCGCTCCACCCGCCTTGGTGCATTGGGCCCGCTATGAGAGTGCCGCTTTCAATGTGGAGGCATTGCTCCGACATCCAGACATTTCTGAAACGGTAGAGGCCTGAGTTTGGAATCGGTTCCAGCGTCCAACGGGCACTCAGCCGCCCCGTCCCGATTGGGCCGGCTGTTGGCGTCCCACTTTCAATATTGATCAGCTGATCGAATCTCCAATGTTTGCGTAGACGCACAGCCGTCGTCGCAAATGTCGATATATGCTGTGGAGCAGAACAATGTGTGGGTCGATCCGCATAACCCCACATGCCCGCGTCCCCTTGTTATGCGGAAAACCGATCACCCCTCACCATTATGTATGCACAATCGCTGCCGAGGATGATTTCGAATGAATCAGGGTTGTGAATATACGGTTCCGGTATCCCGCAATTACATATTTCGTGACGACCAGTCATTCCTGGATCATTCCCTAACCGCTCTTACATATGGTATCTATACAGATACCTGTCGTATCTGAATGGATACTATTGCATGACAGGCTTCTCTCGTTATCGGTTGCTCCGCTTCACGAAAAACTGTTCCAGTGCTTCGCTAAATAACAACTTTACGAACGAACAGGCATACAGGCGGAGTTACTCCCCGCTGGCACAGTCATTGCTCAGGTTGAGAAAGCGATTGGGAGCGACGTAACTTCCATCCGCCAGGCCGACGTAAAAGGTTCTTGCTGCGAGGAGTTCTGGCTCAGCTCCAGCGCCGGACGGCGACGACTTCAAGGAGGTCATGCGGGCGTTGCGCGATCAGTACCCGATTCGGCGGTAGCAGAGGATTTTACGACATGGCCGGTAATCTATTCAACTGTATCTATGTGTCAGTGATCCTGCTCGGGACATGGTACGCGCTGCGGCTGCAACGGCAATGCACAGCAGGGATGCAGTCGTATCCGGAACCTGCAGGCGGATTTATGGAAGGCGTATTCTAGTGGAGAAATATCCCATCGTATATATCCGAGGCTATGCAATGACTCAAGGGGAAGTCGAGTCGACGTTTAACTCTCCCTTCTACGGATTTGAGCTGGGATCTACCCAATATAAATTAGGATCTGATGCCCGCCCCAATATGCACATTTTTGAGAGTCCGCTCGTTCGGCTGATTGAAGAAGAAGGGTATGTGAATACCTTCAATCGCTACGTCTCCTCGACAAACGAACCGCTACCGAGTTCCGTACCAGCTGGCAAGTGGCGTGAAACGCTTTGGATATTCCGTTTCTATGATCCCGAGTCTCACCTTCTCGGCGCTAACAAGCGCCCTGAAGTTGAAGACTATGCTGAAAAGCTTGCAGTTTTTCTGCACAAGATTCGCCTTGCGTGTGGGGCGCCGAAGGAGTTCAAGGTCAACCTTGTCGCCCATAGCATGGGTGGTCTGGTTGCCCGCTGCTACCTACAAAACCGATCGCTGTTTAACCGTAGCAGCTTGAAATCCTATCCCCCCACACAAGTCAATGCGTTGTTTACCTATGGCACCCCTCACAAGGGCATCGTTTTCCGACATGGGCTCGGGTGGGCTGAGGACATCCGGGACCTCATCGGATTTCAGGGGTCCGATACCTTCGGCACAGAGACTATGCAACGATTCCTATCTCTCAAAAAGAACCAAGAACTGCATGAATTTAGGGCGGCGCGGAAAGATATGAGCGAAGATAGGATCTTTTGCCTTGTGGGGACCAACTACAAGGACTATGTGATTTGGGTCTCGAAACACGCCGTAGGACCGGCTAGTGACGGTCTTGTCGCCATTGAAAGCGCGTACATTCAGAATTCTGCTCGCGCCTACGTGCATCGAGCGCATTCCGGCCCGTTCGGACTCGTTAATAGTGAAGAAGGCTATCAAAACCTGGTCCGCTTCTTGTTCGGTGATATTCGGTTTGAGGTGAGCTTGGAATCGATTACAGTTGAAAGAGACTTGCCCAACCTCAACCGAGGCGAAGCAATTGAGTTTCTAGAAATCAACGTGGATGTCGCCATTCGTGGCTTACCAACCTATCTCAATACTCGGCGTGACGTTGACAATAGCTCCATCATTGTTCGTATGCGTCGTGGGGCCGGCGGGAAGTATGTTCAGGAGGAATCCGGTAAAGAGACGCATCTCTTTACAGGGTTTCTGAGAAAGCCTAAGACCTTGGCTCACCGTGTGGATAACTATCTGAGGGCAGCGATTCAGGTCAAAGTCGTTCCTCACTATACCCACAAGAATATTGTCCGTGCCTCGCGATTCGAGGGAGAAGCCATCTTAAACGATCGGCTCCATCTCGGGATCCCTGTCGACCTCAACCTCAACGGCATTCGATATCGGTGGGGCGAACAAAGCAATGAAGATGCTGCACCGACAGCGCAGGAAACGCACATTACCAATGGGTCAGGAACATTTCACTTCCCGTTTCCAGAGGATTCGCAAGACTACTTCTGCTGTGACGGATTAATTGTAAGGACTCGCGCATGGAGCTAGCCAACGCCCAGCACGATAAGAAGGTCAAGCAACGAAAGCAACGAAAGAAAAGGCGATGGGTTCTGGGGAAACTGTTTGCCTGGTTTGATCAACTGGTTACTCAGTCCGGCGTTGGACCGTTTATTACTCTCTCCAGCTTAGTAGCTGCCATTGTTGCCGTCATCGTGACGACCTACCATTTTGAAACAGATGCCCTGACAAAGCAGTTATCAGAAGATCGTGCCAAATACGAGGACAGCCTGAGCAAGATACAGACTGAGATAAAGAGTCGGATTCCAGATAGCGTCAGAAGCCCTCTTCCAATCTTTCCGGAGAACGGACAAACACTATTGCTAAAATCGACAGGAGAAACGACTCTCGAACTAGAGTGGGCGGATCGTGATAGGGAGCACCGACACAGATACATTGTGCAGCTTGTTTGCTTCGCAAAGATTTCAGAGCAAGGTTCTTCGGAAGAATCGCGTTGTCATACGGATAAGCTGGACGAGGATAAGCTGGACGAAGATACGCGGGATAGGGAGAAGCCGGACAGTGAGAAAAATTATCACTGGACGCTGCCCGGAATGGATAGGCACATAGTAGAGATCAAAGACGCAGGTACATACGCCTGGCGCGTTGCTCGGGGGGAAATCAATGGCAATGGGGACATAACGATATTTGAGAAATGGAGCCAATATTTCATCTTTACAGTGTTTAAATCATCTGAGCAACGCATCAAGATTATGAAAGAGGTTCGAGTAGGGGTAGTCGATGATAGGAAGTTAAAAACAATCGAGGAAAAGATTGTCGATTTAGCTGAGAAGATGTTTAAGGAGGAGTTTGAGAAGAAATCTGAGATAAAACCGACACGCTATTCTCGATATGCCACATATGAAGCTCTTGTCGAAGGAGTACTCAGGGGAGAGGTTGATTATGCTATTGGGGAAATAACTCGCGCAAAATATCGGGAAAAACGTGGGGTATTCTTCACGCAGGGGTATGCCCCTGCGTTACCTACATTTATTTCGAAACAGAGTGAAACGCGGCCCCCACGGGATGGAGATACCATCGGAGTTGTGCTAGGTAGCATCAGTGATCGTGCGCTTGCACACCTGGCGAAATCAAAAAAGTTTGCGATCGTAAAGGAATTGACGCTGGATGCCCTTCTGGATGATCTCAGAAGCGGTAGCGTGCACTTCATTTTTACAGAACGGGAACGCCCTGACCACCTAGCATCAAGTTCAACTTCAACTGGGCAGGAGGAATTTGTTAGTGCCGGCACCTTGTACGGCGAATTAAAGGATTTCTATGATGACCAACTAGGTTATTCTGCCATGCATGCTATCGCGACAGCAGGCGAGGCACTGTGTAAAAGGCTGAACGAGCAAGTTGAGAAGGAGTATAAGCAGGACCCGTATAATAAGGTCGTACGGCGAATTCACACGATCTATCGTGAAGAGGGGGAAACTTTTTTCAATGTTTCCCTCTATCTTAGAGCTGTTGACCTATTCTTCCCGGGTACTGAACAATCATGCGTCAAGTCATAAAAGTACTTAAACAGAAGGTGAAGTGTAACCGAACCTACCTACCCGCCTTGGTGTTAGCTTATGCCCTGCGACGCGAACTAATGGCTGTTAAACGGTGGTTGAAGTCCTACCCTGCTTACATAGCAGCTCTGGTGCTAATCTTTGTGGTTGTCTCGTTGGGGTGGAGTTTTATCTTGAAGGAGAAGAAGCATCTTGAGAACCTTCGGCTCGAGTTAAGCGCCCAGGGTAGACTTCATGAGGAAAAGCTGGAAAGAAAAAAACAACGTCTTGCCGTTGTGCTCTCTCACTTGGACGACAATCCTGTGTCGATGGAGCCCGACACCAAGCAGTCATTAATTGGACCGTTCGCCAAAATGAAATGGGAGTACAGGCCAAAAAACAATATCGCATACCAGTATTCCATCGTTGAAATAAGAAATGCTGAGACTCCTCTGCAAAGCCAAAAGACCCTAGTTACAGGGGATGCAGCATGGTACCCAATAACGTTTTTAGAGAAGTTAGACAAGCCGGGAAAGTATCTATGGCGGGTTATACCAGCAGACATAGATTCATCTGGTAATCAGCGTGCCGAAAGCAATTGGGGGCCATTTTCTGTGTTTACAATCTATCCAAGCGTGTACGATCGTATTAAAGCGACTAACCAAATCGTAATAGGTGCCTACAACGTGGAGCAATTGGAAATCGGGGGAAAATCCTCAAGTGGCAAGGGTTCCTGCGTTGAAGCTTCTACTGGTCTGTCAAAAATGGACTCCGAGGTACTCTGCTCCGTTCTTACGGCTGAACCTATTACTTCAATATTTAGTAAGGATGGCCTAAAGCCGGTTGTGAAACGATATTCTGACATTGACAACAAAGAGAAATTGCTTGATTCCCTGAAGGCTGGCGAGCTTGATATCGCGTTTGGGAATATTTCAAGTGCAAGCTATCGGAGAGAGAAAAGAATCTATTTCTTGGAGTACGATCAATCAGTGCCGATGCTTCTCACAAATAACCCAAGTAAGGTCGACGCTGAGGAGATAGGGCCAAACGAAAAAATCTGCACATTCCCAGGGACGGTGTATGAACACATATCGAAAAAGCTCAGAGAGGAGAAAGCGAGGGAATATAACTTTGAAGTATGTCAAAATATTTATGATGCAATGGACAAGCTTAGCAAGAAGGACATTCAATGGGTTCTTATGAGTAGACAGACGTGGAAGGCGATCAATGAGGCTAAGACCTTCAAATTATATTCGAATGAGAAATCGGAATTGCTGAACCGTGTGCGAAGGGAAATAGAAGGTGATGCTTTCGCAATGACAGATAAGGAGCTTTGTCAAACCATACTCCAAGCACTACAGACAGTAAAGAAGGCGCAACATCTTCAAACCAGACCATGCTCATCGAGCTCAAATTAGCGAGTTAGAAGATGTCGGGGACCTTTGGGGGAAAAGTTCCTGCGAAAAAAGATAGAGCTGCGTCTTGTAGTCATACATTTGTTTCTGGGTAAACTAACGGGGCCTGGAGTCTTTGACATAATCATTTCGCACATTCACGAGGTCGCAGCATTCAATGTTGATTGCCCCTCGCACATACGCGAGGGGAATGAGGAAGACAAACGGAATCATGATTTCAAATCCGGAGATATAGGGGCGTTTCCTCTCCTGGATTTGAGCCCTCGCGCCCTGGTACATTCGGTCCGACTCCTCGGTACGGCGCCTGACTTATATTCCAATCTCGACGGGCCGCTTCCCCAAGGCTATGGTCATCGAACGACGCCCAAGAGGCTTACCTCAACGACTCACTATGCGATGGGTTACCCTCTTCTCTGTGCTCATCATAGCCGGTGAGCTCTCTGGATGCGATAAGGTCACGTCGGTGTTTCACCGGACCCCTTTACCGGACTTGGGTCCACGGCTGGCCAACTCCGTCAAGCTGAC
>JAKDNQ010000564.1 GCA_030456405.1 Nitrospira sp. | reverse complement strand
CCGGTAATGCGCAATTTGGTAAAGCCCTGGCGATGGCCATTCGTTCGCCGATAGTTTTTGCGCCGTTGTTTCTTGAAGATAGTGATAGAGCGAGTTCTGCCCTGGTTGATAATCTCGGCTTTGACGGTGGCCCCCTTGACCAACGGTTGTCCAACCTCCAGACCCTTCTCGCCGTGGACCAGCCGCACTTGCCCGAGTTCAACCGTTCCCCCTACCTCGCCGGGGAGGGACTCCACTTGGACCAATGTCCCAGTTTCGACTCGATACTGCTTGCCGCCCGTCTCAATGATCGCGTACATAACACTCCGTCTCCATTACAGAAGATGTGTGTGTACCATAGGGATTTGAACTCTGTCAAGATTAACGGCCGGCTCTCTCATGATATTTCAGCTCAATAGGATTTGATGACAAACTTGTTCTTTTCTGGCTCCTTTCGCTCGCCACCGCTGTTCCGTCCAGTGGCATATGCTATGCTTTCTTAATGTCGAGCCCCTTCATGCCATAGGAGATTATGATGGCCAATGCACCCAAACCACATCCCTCCAAGCCTAAGGGCAGCCGATTCGTGCTCCGCCCCTATCGTCGCGTACCGACTCAGCGTGTTCTCTATTATCTCAGCGGGAAATGCGTGGGAAAGGGTGTCGTGACCAATTTGTCTCAATCCGGTATGCGTGTTCAAGGAGAGCATGCGGTTGAACCGGGTCTCGATTTGGCGTTGCGCCTCACGCTTTCAGATGACGGCCCGACGATAGACATTGACCGGGCCACGGTTCGGTGGGTAGATGGAAACGATTTCGGCCTGGATTTCGTGCGCGTCAGCCCGATAGCAAAGAAGCACATCAGCAATGCGTTGAACCAGCAGGTTCGTGCCCCTCAATCGCCGGCCTGAGTTCATGTTCATGCTCAGGCTGCCTCTGGGCCATGCCGCATCCGTTTGCTTGACGCTTCTTCCAGCCCGCTGCTATATTCCGACTTCACCGCTCGATTGTTCATATACTGCCCGCGATACCGATGCTTGAGCCACAAGGAAAAATTTGGATGGATGGGTCGTTCGTCGATTGGGCGGACGCGCAAGTCCATGTCATGACCCATTCCCTCCATTATGGACTGGCGGCGTTCGAGGGCATCCGCTGTTATAAGGGAAAGTCCGGCTCTGCAATTTTCCGCCTCCAGGAACACGTCGATCGGTTGTTCGATTCCACCCATATCGGCATGATGGAGATGCCTTTCGACAAGAAGCAGGTTGCAGCAGCCATTGTGGAGACGGTGAGGGTGAATAAGCTGGAGGCCTGCTATATTCGTCCGCTCGTCTATATCGGGCATGGAGCGATGGGGGTCTATCCCGGCGATAATCCTATCAAGCTGGCCATTGCAGCCTGGACATGGGGCGCCTACCTCGGGGACGATGCGCTGGCGAATGGAATGCGGGCTCGCGTGTCGTCGTATACGCGGCATCACGTCAATGTCTCGATGACGAGAGGGAAGATTTCCGGCTACTACGTGAATTCGATTCTCGCGAAAAGAGAGGCGAAGGCGGACGGGTACGATGAAGCTATTTTGCTCGATACCGAGGGCTATGTGTCCGAGGGAACGGGGGAGAATATCTTTATTGTGCGGAAAGGGCAGATCAAGACGACGCCGTTGACCTCGATTCTTGATGGCATCACCAGAAGCTCTGTCATCGAGTTGGCGCGGGAGAAGCGAATTCCCGTAGTGGAGGAACGTTTTACACGCGATGATATGTATATCGCCGATGAAGTATTTGTGACTGGTACTGCCGCCGAACTGACGCCGGTGCGAGAAATCGACAACCGCCGCATTGGAACCGGCACGCCTGGCCCCATTACACAATCTCTACAAAAGACCTTCTTTGCCATCGTGCGCGGGGAAGACCCCACCCACGAGGCGTGGCT
>JAKDNQ010000157.1 GCA_030456405.1 Nitrospira sp. | reverse complement strand
TCATTTCTATCCTGTGGTATCCCGCTCTGTGGATCATGGTGGCCTTCGTGGTGGCCCTCCGCAATATTTCTGAAACGCAGAGCGAGGGAGCACTTCCTACGTTAGCACCGACGAAACATCCATGGGGCGTCCCGCTCCCACGGCTTGGTGAAAGGCCGGTTTCTCGTCCTTAGCAGCTGCAGAGAAATCAGTTGGCATAGGTGAACTCCTCGATATCCGGGAAATGTAAAACGTGAAACGAAAGGCGTATCTCGTGGAATGGCAGCGTGGCTAACGTCTTTCCGGAAAGCAACAGCAGGTCAAAACTAGAAGGCTGTGGAAAAACTTGGTGTATACACAAGACGCTGGTGGAATCTTCCCTATGGCGCCAATGTCACAATAGTTTCAGGATGCTCAAAAAGACTGTCCAGCAAGGCCGCAGCGAGCGAAGAGGCGAGGCGTACGATTCGGTACGTTGAGTCTCTGAGCGATGCGAGAACGCCGCTGGCGGACTTTTTCAGCATCCTGCTAGATGAAAGATTTCAATGAAGATGTACAACGATGGTGTAGACAAATTACGAGACACGTGGATTCACGATACTTTTAAGAGTTTACGGGGCCTAAAGCGGCGCGTGATGCGTCGATCCGATGGTGAGCGATATTTGTTGGAAAAATATCTTCGCGTGCATGGAAAACATCTAAATGTGACGAATCCACAGACCTTTACCGAGAAGCTGTTCTGTAGAATGATTTCCTGGAATCGAGGTCACAATCCTATTTTTACACAGCTTGCAGATAAGTATGCGGCGAGAGCTTATGTGAGTAACAAGGTGGGAGAACAGCATTTAGTCAAACTCCTCTGGCACGGAACAGACCCTAGTGCAATTCCTTTTGACACTTTGCCAGCGGAGTACATTATCAAAACAAATCACGGTAGTAGGAATAATATTGTCGTCAAAGGAAACCCCGACCGAATTGACGTCATTAGTCAATTGTCGGATTGGTTGAAAAGCAATTATTATTGGTCGGATCGAGAATACCAGTACTATCACATCAAACCTAGGGTGATGATTGAAGAGTATCTAAGTAACCAGGATGGTAGCGGGCCTCTGGACTATAAGTTCTGGTGTTTCAAAGGAACTCCTGAGGTTATTCATGTCGACAATCCGACTCATGACATAAACCCTTTTTTTGACACTCAATGGAATCAACTCGATCTGCACTACAGAGTACATGCATCTCGGCCTGCTATGGCAAAGCCGATTAACTTTGAGCAAATGATTTCAATTGCATCGGAACTATCGGCGGGTTTTGATTTCGTACGCATTGATTTATACAGCTTGGATGGAAAAATATATTTTGGAGAGTTCACCTTTACACATACAGCAGGTAACTATAAGTTGCGACCAGAAATTTGGGACGTGAAGTTAGGGGAAAAATGGGAAATGTCCTCGGAGACCTAACAGTTCGAGATTTCACATAGTTGCTAGGTCCTGTTGGATAGCCGTTTTTGGCTCGGACGAGAAACGGGGAACTTCGTGACACGTTTCACCTTTCACGTCTCACGGAAAACGATCTTCGTATGCTGGAGGGACGTTTCAGCATCCTATTAGGACAGCAGTCGAAGGTTTCCGCATCCCATAAGAGAAGACCTTGGGTTCGAGGTAGGTCTGATTGTGATCGAACTAAGTAAGAATTCAGAAGTATCGCATTCTCCAGATTTTAGCAAGGAGCACAATAGTTGTATTTTCAGACCTCGAATACTTCTCCCGACCAAGCCATTTCCGTCTGCCACATAGCTGTAGGTGATCTATGGGCTGGAGCGGAGGTTCAACTCAAAGTATTGCTATCGAAGCTGGTGTGCAGGGCCGAGATGAATCTGTCGGTGATTCTGTTCAATGAAGGGAGATTGGAAAAGGAGATCGGTTCGCTGGGTATCCCGGTGAAAGTGTTCTCTGAAAATCGGTGGGGAAGCGGTAAGATTTTCCTCGAGTTGGTCCGTGAATTCAAGAAGTCAAATTTCCGAATTATTCACACGCACAAGTACAAAGACACCATTCTGGCGGCGCCGGTGGCGAAGTTATGCGGTATTCGACATGTCGTGCGAACAGTGCATGGGCTCTCTGAGCCCTTTGAAGGCCTGCAGGCTTTCAAAATGAGTTGTTATGAATCCATCGAACGAAATGTCCATCGGTCTTGTGTCGATGTCATCATCGGTGTGTCATCGCAGATCGAAGCCAAATACAAGGCTCAAGGAGAGGTCTCCAGAGTTGCGTGCATTCGGAACGGGATCGATCTCGAAGGGAAGTCGGTTCAGACAGACAGGTGGCGCACTCGCAAGGAGTTGAGTGTAGATGGGGAGACCTGCCTGATCGGCACTGTCGGCCGGCTCACTCCTGTAAAAGGCATTCCATACTTGTTACAGGCAGCAAGAGTTCTATTGCGCAGGGGGGCAAATGTGAAAGTATTGATAGTGGGTGAGGGCAGCATTCGGCAGGATCTCTTAACGCAGACACATGACTTGGGGATCTCTGACAACGTTGTGTTTTTAGGGCATCGAGAGGATACTGATGTATTACTGCAGGCGATGGATATCTTTGTGCTCCCTTCCTTAAGCGAGGGGATTCCCATGGCTCTTCTCGAGGCAATGGCGGCATCTCTACCTATCGTGGCAAGTCGAGTAGGAGGGATTCCTGAAATTATTGAGGATGGAGTCGATGGGTATCTGGTTGAGCCGATGGATGTGGACAATCTTGCGGAACGATGCCGACGATTGATCAAATCTCCTGAGGTTGCCAGAAAGATGGGTGAGCAGGGCAGAAAACGAGTCGAAAGGGAGTTTTCCGCGACAGCCATGGCTGATCGAGTCGCATCAACCTATAAAGAACTGTTGATGCATCGGTAAGGGCAATGCTTCGGGCACACTTTCTAGTGCAAGAGTTTTGTTCAGATAAACGTAGGTTTATATAACCACCATTTTATACTTATATAGATATCGATTGTGACAAGCTCTAAACCAATAGCCTCACAAAGGGGCCTCTTTGCATTACGCCTTTGGCACCGGCCGCCATGCGTAGTATTATGCACGCCCAATCTTGCGATGCGCCAGCGCCGAACTCGTCGCGGTGGCAGATCCCCTCGGATGTCGCCCAGGCTGTGATGCGAAGTATTGTGCCTGGAACTAAGAGCTACGGTACTTCAGAGGAACTGCTGGCTGTTGAACGATCTGATGCCGTGTGCATCTGTACGCCTCCAGCATGCCATGCGCCTCTTGCTTCGGGTCAACAAGTGACTGGCCACTGCCTACCTGCTCAAGGAGGAGTTCGGTCAACTCTTGGATTATAGTCGGGAAGGCTAGCTCACCAGTTAGTCCCTGGCAAGCGTAGATCAAGTGACAGCGGCTCCGGCATTTGCCGCTCGTATCGAGTGGGCACTGAGACGGCATGGCGAGGTATTGTACGCCTTGCACTGAATAACAAGATTCGCGTGATTCAACGGTGTGCCTATGTTATCGGGATGAGGAGTATCTCCGACTCAAGATTATGACCGCCTTCTTACCCCAGGAAATGAGGGTAATTCACCCATTCGAATCTGCATTGAAACGGAGCCATTTTATCTAACGTCGACTGGGCGCTGTGGCCGGTTAGCAGGTTGGAAAGGAAGCTGCCAAAATGGTAGCTTCCTTTCCAAGATGTCTTCCTCACCGGTGCAGCCTCAAAGGCAGTGCAAGTATTGCCTTAGTCCTAAGTTCGGCCTGGCTCAGATTTAATAAGGTAGTTCTAATGTGTCGAAAGGGTAAGAAATGGATAAACTAACCGACTGCGACCCAGGTTGCGCTGACATGCAATTTCCCCTTGACCCCTATAAAGTGTGTACTCGAACTGTTTGCAGGTATCTATCGTCTAGGACGACAAGATGATAAATGCAGGGGATACGAGTTCAGATTCAGGCGAACCAAATAATAGTCCGCGGAAGCAAGGTGGGCTCTTTCGACGTCTCGGTATTCCGCTCTTGCTGGTCGCTTCTAGTTTAGTTTTGAGTCTGATCATGGTTGAAAGTGTGGTCCGCATTTTCTTGCCTCATTGGGCGCCGCGAACCGGCCAAATTACGAACTTTTGGAAGTTCGACTCCCGTTATGGCTGGGCGCATAATCCTAGTACCAGTGGACGATTCGACTCGTACGGGTTTAGCACTACAATTCGAATTAACGCCAACGGCTTTCGTGGTCCTGAAGTGCCATATGATCGTAGGGACGAGCGGCGGCGAGTTCTCGTCTTGGGTGACTCTTTCGTTTGGGGATTTGGGGTTAATGAACACGAAATGTTCACGACACTCCTGGAAGGCCTCGTGCCTAATCTTGAAACCGTGAATTTGGGAGTAAGTGGGTACAGCACCGATCAGGAGCTACTTCTGTATCAGAATGAAGGGTACAAGTATCAAGCCGATATGATCGTAATACTTGTCGTTGAAAACGACTTGCTTGGGATTACCGAATCTACTGTCTACCTTACTTATCCCAAGCCTGTCTTTCGTCTTGAAAACGACAACCTTGTTTTGCACAACTACCCAGTGCAGCAAACACCGAAGTTGATTCAATATGCTGCCAAGTTGGCATCGGGATTGTACCTAATGAAGGGTTTAAACGGACTTCGCGAACAATTCGGAAGAGGGAATACTCATCCTGGGGAGAAATCATCCTCCAAGGAATTAACAAACCCTGTCGGTGACAGGAAAGATGGCGATAAGTTAAGTTTCCCAGACAAGCCCGTTGAACGCCTAATGATTGAAGAATTACATGAATTGAGGCGCACTATCATCGAAAAACAGCCAGAGGCAAAAATTGTGATAGCTTTCAACAAAGACATACTTAGTTTTCGAAAAATATGCTCCCACCTCAGAGGAGAGGGGATTTCATGCCTTTTATTAGGTCAATACTTCGATGGAACTGATGAGGCGATACATTTGCCAGGCGATTTACATTGGAACGCACGTGGACACGAACTCGTCGCGAAGGTTCTAGCGGAGGCTATTAAGCATGAGTTTGCACGGGTTGAAACTAGACCAGGACAGGATGATCGGCCATAGGCAGAGATGTGGAGACGGAGTTTACCTTGAAAGGCTCCGGGAGACGTGGTCGTTGCGCAACCCAATGGGACCAAGAAAGTGATCTCCATCTAGGACGCTTATCGCGAGAGCACGGAGAGTTGGTGCGCAGTGCTACGCGACCTCAAGCTCTGCGGCCTTGGAGTCAATCCCACTCTTAGTTGAAACTCCGAAGCGGCTCCGATGCAGTCCTCATGCAATGCGAGTTCCTCCCACGCGTTCAGCCTTCCCAATCTTGGCCTGCAGCGCCGCCCGCAACTGCGGGAGATGGCGGTAGCCCTTGATCCTCCGCAGGCGCGGCTCGATGAGGCTCAGCGCACTGGCTACCCAGCGCTGTTTCTGGTCCGACGTGCGCCAGTGATCCACCTTGTCGGTGAGCTGGCCGAGCTGCGCATTCAGGGATTCCAGACAGTTGGTGGTCTTCAGGCTCACCCCCAACATTGGAAACAGCCCCAGGCCATGGAGGGTCAGCGTCTCCTCTAGCCTGAATAATTCACGACTCTGGTAAATAAAAATGCCACCGAGGCTCCACGC
>JAKDNQ010000563.1 GCA_030456405.1 Nitrospira sp. | reverse complement strand
GATGTGGTGCGAACGCGTATGTATTTGGCCAACATCGATCAATGGCAAGAGATTGGCCGGGCCCATGGCGAAATATTCGGGACCATCAGGCCGGCGACGACGATGGTGGAAGTGAAACGGTTGATCGATCCGGACATGCTGGTCGAAATCGAGGCGGATGCCATCATCAGTCAGGGGTAGGAGCGTGGACTTTTCGATGAATCGATCGGCGCCGGAAATGACGCATCTGTCCAAGGCAGATCCGGTCATGCGCCGGTTGATCCGTGAGGTGGGTCCATTCACCTTGGTTCCGCGATCGAAGCAGTCGCCGTTTGAATCGTTGGCGCGGGCGATTGCCTACCAACAACTGCATGACAAGGCGGCTGAGAGTATTTTGCGCCGGTTCGTGACGTTGTTTCCAAGAGGACGGTTTCCTCAACCAAGCGATCTGCTCGCGATGGACGAACAGGCGATTCGTGGCGCCGGTTTTTCACGGGCCAAGGTTGCAGCGCTCCGAGATCTGGCTGCAAAAACACTCGATGGTACGGTACCGACAGGCGCCCTCATTCGGAAGCTCGACGACGACACGATCATCGAGCGGCTCATTGCGGTTCGCGGGATCGGCCGCTGGACAGTCGAAATGTTGCTGATCTTCCACTTAGGGCGACCGGACGTCCTGCCGGTCGACGACTTCGGTGTGCGCAACGGATTCCGTATCGCTTATGGCAAGCGCTCGATGCCGACGCCAAAAGAGGTGTTACAGTATGGCGAGCGATGGAAGCCCTATCGCACGGCTGCGGCCTGGTATCTCTGGCGGGCGGTGGATCGGGCGAAGGCGGGATCGTGATGTAGTAGAGCAGGAGTTCAATGCACATCTCTCATCGAGAGGATAACGTTTGGAGTCAGACGCGCGGGGTAGCCGCGTCGCCTGCACTCCTTTGTTCGACAATTCTTTTTCTTATTCCCCCGTCGGTTCTTCCATCATCCACCAGGGAGTATTGATGAAATTGGCTCCGTCTTTCTTCTTATAGAACGTATGCATGGCGTCATTTGTGAAGTAACGCCAGAACCCAGGCTCGTACTGCTTATCGAGAATCTGGAATGCCCCCTTCTTCTCCTGTTCCTTCAGAAAGTCCCGATACGCATCTAGCGGCTCAACGCCCGCCTGCTGAAAAATCACACGCCCGCCGTATTTCTCATGCAGAGCCTTGTTGATCTTCCATGACTTGACAAACTGTTGCGCTGTTTGGCGTTTTATGGGGCGCATCATCTCTTCGGTCCCTTTTGTTTGCTTCTTCATTTCGCGGGTGGACTTCAGGATACTCTCGATGGTCTTGAGTTGAGATTCCTTCTCTTTCCTGTCACGGCCGGAAAGGGATGCAGACTTCAACTCCTTCCGCAACCGCTCCCGATCTCGCTCGAACTTGGCCTGGTGTTGCTTTTCCTTCTCCTCGGTTCGTCGAACAAACGCATCTAGTTCCTCGTCGGTGGGCTCGATCTGGTTCTCCTTGGCGTATCGTTGCAGAAGCGCCCCGAAGATAAGCCCGTTCAGGTTATCTTTCTCGTTGGCGGTAATCTTCTTGTCGAGGACAACGGCGATGACGTTCGTGTCGGTCGCCTCAGCCTTGACCGAGTCGGTTTGGGCAAAGCCAGAACTCACCAACGCAACGGTGATTCCCGCCAGAAGCATACTTCTCATATCGTTGCCCTTTTGTCGTCGAACGCGCCGATGAGCGGCGCTGAAGTGCGCAGCACGGAAGCGTCCGCTCCATTGGCTTGTTAGGCGTCACTTGCGGGCCCCGGAGGAACAATCATTTCGGCTACTCTGTATTTTGTCCGATCCGCCAGAGAACTCCCGATGGATCAGTGACACAGAAGTCAAGCATTCTCCATGCCTGTAGCTCTATTTGCGTTAGCTTTACCCCATATTTCGCC
>JAKDNQ010000562.1 GCA_030456405.1 Nitrospira sp. | reverse complement strand
TGCAGTTGGGCACGACCATCCGCTCGCATGTGGAGGTAGTCAACGCCCACGATGGTTCCGCTCAATCTCGGGCCACGCAGGGAACCTCGAAAACTGACATCGAAGCGTGCACCCGCTGGCGGTACAGCCGTGTTTCCGGCGAGCACGGCTCCAAGGCTCACTCCGTACTCGACCACTTCGCTAAAATCTACAGCTGCCTCGTAGAGGAATTCACCGACTGTAATTTCGCTGCCTGCCATGTTTGCGGCCTCCCTGTAATACGACCCTCTTGCTTCGGCCTATCTCCTGCCCGCCTAACGCCCAGATCAGCTGCGAGGGCCGCGTCGTTCGTTCGCGATCGCGGAACTCGTCAGCTGCATCTGGGCGTTAGCCGGCCCTTTCGGGCGGCCGATTCGAACGGATGGCTTCGCGGCAGTTCAGCCGAGTAGGCCGAGCTGCTGCATCATGCCCATTTGATCCCATTGTTCCCAGCGCTCCGCCACGCGATCGCCCACTACACGATCTAGGATGAGTCCGTCGATCCTCATGCGCTTCCCTGTGGGCTTCACCTCGCCCAGAGGCCCAGTATGCGTACCTTCCGCCGTCCACCGCGTGGTCACTTTGTCGCCAGATACGACCTGATCCTCGATCGTGAATCGAAGGTCAGGGAACGCCGCGAGCAGACCGACGACGATCTGCTTGAATCCCGCCAACCCAAGATTGCGCTCCGGACTCCCCGTGATGTGGATGGCGCAGTCGGGCGCGAATGCTTTATCGGCGGCCGAAACGTCTCCTCGGTTCAAGCCGTCCACCCACGCCTGTTCGTACGTAATGATCTGCTGCTTCATTTTTCACCTCCACGCGGTCAGATGTGAGCGTCATCGGGCAACCGGCAGCGCCATTCATCAGCGAGAGTAAATGGCGATTGGTCCGGATAACCAGTCATTAGAAAGTTACAACCTGTCTTGTTTCTTCCTGTTTTTCAAGACAGTTTCAGAACTTATGACAGAGAGTTTTGCCCCTGTCAATTATCAACACGCTCAAATTCCCCAAAGAAATTATTGACATATCTGCTATGTGCCACCATATTTTTTGAATGGCTAATATGCGTTTTCTGATGTGATCCATTGTTCTAACCCTATGTGACTTATCCCCAGCGATATCTTGATCCAATATGAGACTGTCCTACAAAAAAGGCGGTCCTCGTTTCCCTCCACCTCACCTGTAAGAAGTGGCTCCGGCATTATCTTGACTTCCGAAGCAAACATACGCTTCCGAATTCCAGGTCGGAACAGGTACGTTTGTTCATCGAGAAATTGCGACAATTCTTGGCACATTGGCTGCGGCTCTTGTTCCACCTGGTCGCCGTTTGATTTTCGCCGGACACACTTCTAGAATGCCGCTATTGGATTAATGTTGCATGCCCACCACCTCTGACTCACCGACACCTTCGCATCGCAAGAAAAAGAGAAGCAGGAAGTCTCTCGGCCTCGATGCCTTGCTGAAACGCCGTTTTCAGATCAGGCTTCTGAAGTGGTATGACAAACATGGCCGTGACCTGCCTTGGAGAAAGACCTCCGATCCTTATCACATTCTGGTCTCTGAAGTGATGTTGCAACAGACCCAGGTCGATCGGGTGATTCCGAAGTACCACGAGTTTCTGGACCGCTACCCAAGTTTTGAAGAATTGGCCGATGCGCCGGTCTCGGATGTGAAGAAGACGTGGTACCCCCTAGGCTACAATATTCGGCCTGAGCGGTTACACAGTATCGCGTGCGAGACAGTGGAGCGGTATGGAGGCCAACTTCCGAGCGATGCGGAGGAATTGCTGTCGTTCAAGGGAATTGGGCGTTACACGGCCGGCGCGATTCGCTCATTCGCGTTCAACGAAGATGCGCCGATTCTGGATACGAATGTCATCCGAGTCCTCTATCGGG
>JAKDNQ010000561.1 GCA_030456405.1 Nitrospira sp. | reverse complement strand
CGTACGAAGGGCGCCGTGTTTGTGGAAGAGCTGGGAGAAGTGCCGGAAGGTTCGGTCGTGATCTTCAGTGCCCATGGAGTTGCTAAGTCGGTATGGGACGAGGCCAACCGGCGGCGGCTGCACGTGATCGATGCCACCTGCCCATTAGTCATCAAAGTGCATAACGAGGTCAACCGCGATTATACGCAGGGGTATGATCTCATTCTGATCGGCCACGCCGGCCATCCCGAAGTGATCGGGACACTGGGACAGATCCCGGACAAGTTTCACCTCGTCTCCTCTGTCGCCGATGTCGAGAAACTGCAGGTTGATAACATTCATGACCTCTCCTATGTCACGCAAACGACCTTGAGTGTCGATGAGTGCCGGGACATCGTCGGTGCGCTTCATAAACGATTTCCACACATCAAGGGGCCGCATCAGGAAGATATTTGTTATGCAACGCAGAACCGCCAGAATGCGGTGAAGGAGCTCTCCAAGCTCGTGGACGTCATCCTCGTCATCGGTTCTCCGAATAGCTCAAACTCCAATCGTCTTCGTGAGTTGGGAGAGCAATGTGGAATTGCATCCTACTTGATCGACGCCTCGTCCGACATCAACCCAGCCTGGCTGACGAACGTGCAGGCGGTCGGGATCACAGCCGGCGCTTCCGCGCCTGAAGTGTTGGTTGAAGAGGTGGTGGCATACCTCAAGACCTTTGGGACGGCAGAGGTCCGAGACCTGACGGTGATCGAAGAAGACGTGGAGTTTCTCCTCCCGAAGGAATTAATCACCATTGAATCCTCCAATAAATCAGTTGGAGCTCAGGTGGGATAGCCACACCCTTGCTACGTTCCTGCTCCCAAATATAGTGGGTCTCTCTCCTACTCCTACCGCCGGCAGTGTTTTTCTTTGATTTACGCACAAGTCTGTGCTAAAAATTCAGGCGTTTTCGACGCATACCCACACCAAAGGAGTGATCGATGTATTTGAAATCCCTTGAGATGACGGGATTTAAGTCGTTCGCAGAAGCCCGGCTCGAATTCCCCGACGGGGTGACGGCTATTGTGGGACCAAACGGGAGTGGGAAAAGTAATGTCGTCGATGCCATTCTTTGGGTGCTTGGTGAGCAGAGTACGAAGTCTCTGCGTAGCGACAAGATGGAAGATGTGATTTTTAATGGGACTGAAATGCGGAAGCCTCTCGGTTTGGCTGAGGTGTCGCTCGTGATCAGCGGGCTGGATCAGATCACGGTCGATCCGCTGTCCGATCTTTCGAGCCAGCTGTCGGAGTATCAGGAACTCATGATCACGCGCCGCCTCTTTCGAAATGGCGATAGTGAATATCTCATCAATAAGACGGTCTGCCGGTTGAAGGACGTCAGAAGCATTTTGTTGGATACCAGGGCCGGCACCAAAGGGCACACGGTCATCGCACAGGGACAAATCGATCAGATTCTGAACGCGTCACCGCAGAGCAGGCGGGAGTTGATCGAGGAGACCGCCGGGATTGTTCGTTACAAGAAGCAGAAAGCTGAAGCCTTGCGGAAGTTGGAAGCGACACAGCTCAACCTATCGAGGGTACGGGACATCATCGCTGAAGTGAAAAAACAGTTGAATGCTCTCGAACGCCAAGCGCGGCAGGCGCGATCGTATCAGACGTTGCACCAAGAAGCGAAGTCGCTGGAGATCCAGTTGCTGGCCAATGAATATCGCGTCCTTCGAACCACGATTCAGAATGTGGAGTCGGAGCTGCAGATGTTGGAGGAACAGGGCGCCGAGCAGTCCGCTGAGCTGGCGCGTTTGAATGCCGAGCTTGAGCGGATCAAGCTCGCGATGACGATCGCGAACGGAACGATCGGGGAGCGGCGTGAGGAATTATCAAAGGTGGAACAGCAACAGGCTCGGGCGCTGACGGCCGCAGAGATTGAACGGAATCG
>JAKDNQ010000560.1 GCA_030456405.1 Nitrospira sp. | reverse complement strand
ATGATGAAAGGAACATTCCAATGAGAATTGCCCAGGTTGCCCCCTTGTGGGAGAGCGTGCCGCCAAAACTTTATGGAGGCACGGAACGGGTCGTGTCCTACCTCACTGAAGAACTCGTACGGCTCGGTCACGATGTGACCCTGTTCGCAAGCGGAGATTCGACCACGGCCGCTCGTCTCGAGGCGATCTGCGAGCACGCGCTTCGTCTGAACGAGGGGATCTTCAACCGCGATGCGCCTATGACGATGCTGATGGAGCAGGCGCTGGGAAAAGGCGGCGACTTTGATGTGATACATTCGCACCTCGATTTTCTGGGATTTCCTCTCGCGCGGAGGAATCCGATCCCGACGGTGACGACATTCCATGGTCGGCTCGATTTGCCCGAACTGCAGCCGGTGTTTCGCGAGTACGCCGAGATGCCGATGGTGTCGATTTCAAACGCCCAACGAAAACCAGTCTCTTGGGCTAATTGGCAGGCGACGGTCTATCACGGTTTACCAAATGATCTTTATAGGATGAACCCAAACCCTGGAGGCTATCTGGCATT
The DNA here is from genome assembly GCA_030456405.1 of Nitrospira sp. The sequence goes on along the minus strand of JAKDNQ010000560.1, from coordinate 1,373 downwards.
TTTGGGGCGCATTGCCCCCGAGAAGCGACCGGATCATGCGATTGAGATCGCCAAGCGGGTAGGGATTCCTTTGCGGATCGCGGCGAAGGTCGATCCGGCGGATCAGAAATACTTTCAGGCCGAAATCGAGCCATTGCTTTCTCATCCATTAATTGAGTTCGTTGGTGAGATCACGGATGCAGAAAAGAACGAGTTCCTGGGGAATGCCATGGCGCTCGTGTGCCCCTACGACTGGCCGGAACCGTTTGGGCTTGTCTTGATTGAAGCGCTGGCTTGCGGAACGCCTGTGCTGGCCTATCGGCGCGGATCGATTCCTGAAATTATTGATGACAGCGAGACTGGATTCGTCTGCGAGGGACTCGACGAGATGACTGCGGCAGTCCAAGGTCTTCGCGAAATCGATCGTGGACGATGTCGTCTTGCTTTCGAGCAGCGGTTCAGCGTTGAGCGAATGGCGCAGGACTATGTCCGAGTGTATGAACAGGTGATCGGTAGCGCTAATCACAAGGAAGCTGAGAGCATCACGAGTGTAGCCCCCTGGCCTCTATTATCGGCCCGTGTGTAAATGAATATGAGGCTTGGATTTAGGACGAATAGACGAAGGCTTCCTTCAGTTTTAGAAGGAGGTGCATATGAAATGCCTAAAGTCCAGCAGTGTTGCCATGGCAATGGTCATTGTCAGCTTTGTAGCCGTTTTGGGAACTCGGGTGGAGGCGCGCTCGGCTTCAGAGTCATCTGCTGCGAATATTGTGATAGGCCAAGTGTCTCAGGTCGAAGGAGAATTTCAAATGGCCAAGGATCTCCTAGGCCTGGACACACTCGATGTCGTGGACAAGTCCTATGTCATTAAGGATCGAGCAGGTAAAGAGTTGCGTCTCGAACTCAGTGACGACACCAAAGTCCAGAACAGGATCAACCCAGGGGACATGATCGAAGCCAAGATATCATCCGAAGGTCATACTCTTTCGGTGATACGAATTGAGCCATAACTCACGAGGCTACCGCGAGTAGAACAACAATCATTGATGGTAAACGTACAGAAACGTGCATCTGTGCTTGAGGGTACGAGGAGGTTTCGCCGTGGTTGACAGCGACAAGGTGATGGAACGTCGGGCAGGATCTGGGTGGGAGTTGTTGAGGACGAGGAATTTCGGCCTGCTGTTTTCCGGACAGGTCGTGTCCCAGATCGGCGATGGCATGAACAAGGTGGCTCTGTTGTGGTTCGTGTATGAACTGACGGGGTCAGCCTTCAAGATGACGCTCATCGGATTGCTCCAGACTATCCCACCGTTGATTTTTAGCCCGCTCATCGGTGTCTATCTCGATCGGATGAAGAAAAAGCCTGTGATGATCTGGGTGGATCTCATCCGAAC
>JAKDNQ010000559.1 GCA_030456405.1 Nitrospira sp. | reverse complement strand
GCGGAGAAGGTGTTTCATGGAGTGACGACGACCGAAGAATTGATGCGGATTACCCAGCAGGAAGTCGAGATATAGCCAAATGCCCGTCTATCAATATAAAGGTTATCGGAACGACGGCGGAGCCGCGACCGGCATTATCGATGCCGAGAGTCCCAAGGTCGCGCGCGTAAAATTGCGGAAGGTCGGCGTGTTTCCCACCGATATGGTGGAACAGGGCCAGACCACGGCCGGCTCGTCTACGAGTACTTCCGGCAAGTCCACTGCTGGAATCGGACGCTCCCCTGCTCTGAGCACGACCGATGTGGCCATGATGACCAGGCAGCTGGCGACATTGCTGGTCGCAGGACTGCCGCTGGTCGAAGCGCTCGGAGTGATGGTGGATCAAACCGAAAAGAAATCCGTGAAGAGCCTCATGGCCGATATCCGTGAAGAAATCCGCGGAGGCTCGTCCTATAGCGCCGTGCTTGAGCGCTATCCACGAGAATTTTCTCAGATTTATGTGCACATGGTACGGGCGGGTGAAGCCAGCGGGGCGTTGGATCAGATCTTGTTCCGCCTTGCAGAGTTTCTGGAAAAACAACTGGCGCTGAAGCATAAAGTGACGAATGCGGTCCTCTACCCTGCGCTGATGTTGATCGTCGGCTTCTTGGTCCTGTTTTTCCTCATGACCTTTGTGGTGCCGAAAATCACTGCAGTCTTTACCAGCTTGAAACAGGCCCTCCCCTGGCCGACCGTCGTGCTGATGAGCATCAGCCATTTTCTTGCCGACTATTGGGCGGTGATACTTGGTGCGGTTGGGTTGAGTGTATGGGCTGTGCGCCGGGCGATAAAAACGGATGCGGGACGGCTCATGGCCGACCGATGGCTCTTAAAAATGCCGCTGATGGGAGAGGTTGCCCGCATGGTCTCCATCTCCCGACTGACCAGCACATTGGCCACCATGCTGGCGAGCGGTGTGCAATTGTTGGATGCCATGGATGTCGCGAAGCGTGTGATGAACAATCGCGTCCTGGAGCATGCCGTCGAAGGAGCGAGACAGAATATACGGGAAGGGGAAACGATTGCCGAACCCTTGAAGCGTAGCGGAGAATTTCCGGCGCTGGTCACTCACATGATTGCGGTCGGTGAACGCAGCGGTGAAATGGAAGAGATGCTTCGTCGCATCGGAAGCATTTACGATGGAGAAGTGGATCGGGTCATTACGAGATTTACATCGCTCCTTGAACCCATCATGATCCTGGTGATGGGTATCTTGGTGTTCTGTATCGTGGTGGCTATTCTGTTGCCTATTTTCGAGATGGGACAGATGGTGAGCTAGAGGAAGTGATCAGTGACAGGTCATCAGTGATAAGTGTAATTGGAGGTGTTCGATGAGCGAAAGAGAACAGATCGAGAACGTGTGGCGTTTTTGGGGAAAGAAGGGCCTGTGGCGCCCGAGTTTCAACTCTCCACCCATCACTCATCACTCATCGCAACATATTCTCCGTCGTGAAGGTGGGTTTACGTTCATCGAGATCATGGTCGTGGTGGCCATTCTCGCAATCCTCGCGGCCTTGGTCGTGCCTCGCATCATGGGGCGAACCGATGACGCCAAACGCACAGCGGCGAAAGTTCAAATTCGAAATATCGAAGGCGCCTTGCAACTCTACAAGCTCGACAACGGGGTCTATCCCACGACTGAACAAGGATTGAAGGCCTTGGTCATGAAACCTTCTGTCGGAGTCGTCCCAAAGAAGTGGAAACTCGGTGGATATATTCAAAAACTCCCGGAAGATCCCTGGGGAAACCCCTACAAATATTTGAGCCCCAGTCAGACTCCCATTCAGAATGCCGGTCAGAGCCCCAGTCTGAGAGGTGAGTACGATATTATCTCCCTCGGGACCGATGGCGAAACGGGCGGCGTAGGAATCAATGCCGATATCACCAATTGGAATCT
>JAKDNQ010000039.1 GCA_030456405.1 Nitrospira sp. | reverse complement strand
AGGAGTATACACGTACGGTATAATAAGTAAAGCTATTTATGCATCACTACACTAGCTATGAAGGGAGGTATTAATGAGCAGCATTCAAAACGCCGATTACACAAGAGAACAACTACGAGCTGAATCGGGAGAGCCGATTCGGTTTGGCAACATTACGCTGGGGAAATATCGCCATGTCTGTGCTTTCTTTCACAGTTCGGATGAGGAGTATCGCTCGGTGCTCCCGTTCATCAAGGAAGCGTTCGATCGTGGGGAGAAGGTGTTTTATGTAGGTGACTCGGAACTACGGGAGGAACACGGACAGCGCCTGAAGTCGGCCGGCATCGATGCGCCTGCGGCGGAGCAGCGCGGCCAATTGGAGCAGCGAAACTGGCAGGAGACGTATTTGCGCGAGGGCCGCTTCGAACCGGACACTATGCTCACGAGCCTCCGGGAACTCTTCGAGCAAGGTCGGCAACAGGGATTCCCGCTGACCCGTGTCGTCGGCCACGCGGAATGGGCGTCGGAGGGCTGGCCGGGCGTCGATGACTTCGTGGAGTACGAGGCTAAGCTGAACTACATGCAAATCCGGCATCCAGATCCAATCGTCTGCCTGTATGACCTCAGTAAGTGTGGTGGAGCCCTGATTGTCGAGGCGATGCGGACGCACCCGGCTGTAATCATCGGCAGTGTCTTGCAGGAGAATCCGTTCTTTGTCCCGCCGGACGAGTTCCTGCGCGAGTTGCAGGGCCGTAAGGCGGGGGGAAAAATCGCGCAAGCATGATTCGGTAAAAATGTAGTGTCGTGATGAACGATCGAAGCGACGAAATCCGCAGGCTTCAACGCTGCATCAATGATCTGATCAGCCTGCTGGCGTTGCCTGCTATGTGGAGCGGCCAACAGCCGCCTCAAGTTGTCGGAACCCTGCTCGACGTCCTGCTCAGACTATTGCGCCTCGATTTTGTCTACATACGAGTGAAGGTTGGAGCGGGCGGCTCTCCACTCGAGACTGTTCGAGTCGCGCAAGACCAGAAGATGAATTGTGAACCACTCGACGTCGATCGGACGCTCCTAAAATGGGTGAACCTTCATGGGCTAACTTCAGACTGCCGAGTGCCCAATCCGGTCGGAGAGGGAGAGGTCTCAATCGCGCACTTCTGGCTGGGGCTTGAGAAAGACATGGGGGTGGTCGTGGCGGGCTCTCAGCGGGCCGGCTTCCCAAGCGATATCGAAACGCTCTTGCTGAAGTCCGCGGTGAATCAGGCAGTGATCGAGTTGCAAGCCGCTCAGGTCCGCGCCGAGCAGAAGCGAGCCGATGAAAGCGAACGTGTGAAGAAACAATTACACGCGGAGAACATCTATCTTCGTCAGGAACTGGATACCGATTCACGCTGGGGCGAGATCGTTGGGCAGAGCAAGGTCCTGAAGAAGGCGCTGAAACTTGTCGAGCAGGTGGCCCCGACCAGCGCCTGCGTCCTGATCCAAGGGGAGACGGGGACCGGCAAGGAGCTGATCGCCCGCGCCATTCATCGATTGAGCGACCGCAAGGAGCGGCCCTTCGTCAAAATGAACTGCGCCGCGATTCCTACAGGATTGTTGGAAAGCGAGTTGTTCGGGCACGAGAGGGGTTCATTCACCGGAGCCATCGCGCAGAAGAGCGGGCGCTTCGAATTGGCCCATCGAGGCACCATCTTTCTCGACGAAGTGGGGGACATTTCACTGGAACTCCAGGCGAAATTGCTGCGGGTGTTGCAGGAGCGGGAATTCGAACGGCTGGGCAGTACCAAGACGATCCGTGTCGATGTGCGTCTTGTCGCCGCATCGAACCGGAACTTGGAACAGATGGTCGAGGAGGGAGCCTTTCGCAGCGATCTCTACTATCGTTTAAAAGTATTTCCGATCGTGATCCCTCCGTTGCGAGAGCGTTCCGAGGACATTCCACTTTTAATTCGCTTCTTTACCAAAAAGCATTCGCTCGACTTGAAGAAATCCATCACCACCATTCCGGCAGACACGATGGACGTGTTGTGCCGATGGACCTGGCCGGGGAATATTCGGGAGTTGGAGAATTTCATCGAACGCTGTGTGATTCTATCCCCCGGCGAGACGCTTGAGGCGCCGCTGACCGAATTGCGTTCAGCAGTCACTGAACCATCCCGCCCCGTCACCCTCCACGATGCTGAACGCGACCATATCCGACAGGCGCTGCTAGCATGCCGCTGGGTGATTGCCGGACCCTCCGGCGCCGCCGCGAAGCTCGGCATGAAACGCACTTCCCTCCAATACAAAATACAGAAGCTGGGGATCGATCGCTCGCGAGAGTGACGGTCCTCCGGCAGGGCTGACGGCGCTCCGGCAGCCGGCTCGGGCATCTGGCTTTTCCTTCCCAGTTTCCCCTCGTGTATCAGCCTCCAATCTCAACTGATTGCCGTGACTTAACGAATGTCTGCCTCCAGCGCTCGTGGTGGAACGGCTCTTGCCATTCCGACATACGGCGGTCATCCATACGTGAATGAAAAAAGGGGAGGTCAGCATGCACGCACTATTCAAAACAGATGACTCATGGTCGAGTTTCATCCTGCGCGTCACCCTGGGAGCCGTCATGTTCGCCCATGGCGCGCAAAAGCTGCTCGGTTGGTATGGCGGCAACGGGTTCAACGGGACGATGGGGTTCTTCACCGATGTCATGCACTTGCCGTGGCTGGTTGCGTTCCTGGTCATCATCGGCGAATCGTTCGGGAGCCTCGGGCTGATCGCGGGATTTCTGACCAGGTTCGTAGGAGCCAGCTTCATCGTGATCATGCTTGGCGCCATCGGAATAGTGCATTGGCCGCAGGGATTCTTCATGAACTGGCTCGGCAAACAAGCAGGCGAAGGATTCGAATATCACCTGTTAGTGATGGCCATGAGTGCCGCGCTAGTGCTCACCGGCGGAGGCAGGTGGTCGGTTGATGGGTTGATCGCATGCCGGCTGGGCTGGCGCGAGCCCAAGCCACACGTGTTCGGAAAGGAAATCACACCTGTCGGATGAGGCGCTTCGGCGCTTGTCGCGACGGATGAACGTTGAATAGCAAACCACGAAGAAGAGGAGGACAACATGAGCGACAGCATCATCACACCTAAAAGTGACGGTCCGTATTACATCAAGGGAGCGTTCAAGATCGTGACCGACGGCGGCAGGGAGATCGCAGTCGCCGGAGACGAGACCTGGCTCTGCCGGTGCGGCCAGTCGGCGAACAAGCCCTTCTGCGACGGTTCGCACAAGAAAGTCGGCTTCAAGAGCAACTTGGACGAGAAGTCAGGACCGATTCTTTTCCACCCTGCACCGACATCACTGGGATCATCGCGCCAGTGATGGACGTGCTCAGGACGATTGTCCGAGGGATTGCAAGGGCGCCTGGAACTGAATGGCATGTGGCCCGGCCATTCCGCGCTCATAGCGATGTTTTATGACCTGCTTACGCTAGCGATGTGCACTAGTTCATCCCTGACGGAATGATGTCCAAGGAGGTTGCCATGGCAAAGGCGACAACAAGAAAAGAAGACCAACCAATGGTCCGGCATAGGTTCTCCAAGGAACAGATGAAGACCAACAATGGTCCGGCGCAAGGGGACATCGAGCGGCGTGCGTATGAACTCTATCTTGCACGAGGCGGAGCAGAGGGCTACGCCGTTGAGGATTGGCTGCAGGCGGAGCTAGAACTCCAGGCAAGACAGCCATAAGGGGGAGGAGGAAAAGATGATGGCATCACTTCAGAGGGGCATGCGGATATGGGTGCTGGTGTGTTCATTCGTGTTGGTGTCCGCCGTCGCTGACGCTGAGATGGCGCGGTACGACATCGATCCGGAGCATACGACCATTGGATTCAGCGCGGTGCATATGCTCGTATCGAACGTCCAGGGTCAGTTCAGAGTCTTTTCAGGATTTATCGAGATGGATCCTGAGGCCAAAATTGTGAACAACGTCGAGGCCACGATCAAGGCCTGGTCGGTCAATTCCAATCATCACCAACGGGACACTCACCTGCGCAGTCCCGACTTTCTCGACGTCGACACATATCCGACCATGACCTACAAGTTGAAGAGCTACCGAAAGACGGGTGATCGCGACACCGCGGTCGGCACGCTCACGCTTCACGGCGTCACCAAAGAAGTCACACTGGTTGGGAATCTGATCGGTGTCACGAAAGACCCGATGGGCAACATTCGTGCCGGTTTTAGGCTAGAGGGAAGGATCAATCGCCGGGACTTCAATGTCAACTTTAGCGCGACCCTGGATAACGGCGGCATGATCGTCAGCGACGAGATCATGATCAAGATCGATATGGAGTGTATCAAGGCCAAGACCGCTTCTCAGTAGCAGCGGTTTGAGCCATCTAGAAGAAGTGTATGGCCAGTGACGACAGAGAACTTTCAGGCGGGGGGAATGACCATGAATCATCACACCACAGATCAGCCGGTCCTCAATCATATTCAGGACCTCGTATCAGAAGAGCATCGGCTGTATGCGCAAGGGGTTCGGGCTGTTACCGATGTTGAGCGGCTCGCAAAACTTAATGTCGAATTGGATCAATGCTGGGATCTGTTGCGCCAACGCCGAGCTCTTCGCGAGACGGGGCAAGACCCGAGCGATGCGCACGTGCGCCCGGCTGAGGTCGTCGAGAAGTACCAGCAGTAATGTCGACCGGCTCACGGTTGGTTGTGGTGTCGCTATGCGCGTGTTGGTGCTGAATAGCGGGAGCTCATCCCTCAAATTCCGCATCGTGGAGGTGTCTCGAAACGAGACACAGAGGGAGCAGGCGTGTAGTTCGCCGATAATGGGCGGAGAAGTCAGCGGCATCGGCGGCAACGCTACCCTCAGATTGGAACGAGAGGGCATGGATGTCTTCACAACCGACCATCGGATGCGCGACCATGGCGATGCCGTCCAGTTGATGTTTGAGCAATTGGGGCAGGAACGTGTGGAGGCGGTCGGCCATCGGGTCGTCCACGGCGGAGAACGGTTCTATGCTACGACCCGGATTACTGCCGAAGTCGTTGAAGAGATCGAGCGGTTGAGCGAGTTGGCCCCCCTCCACAATCCGGCTTGCGTAGCCGGGATTCGTGGGGCGTTTGACACGGCGTTTCACCTCCGTCATGTGGCCATCAACTTCCTTCGGCTTCGTGGCTGGGGATGCCGCCGGGAAATGAGAACTGTCTGAATAGTCGCTTCATACCCTCTGTGTCCTGAGAAACATTGGGGTACACCTCGGCTGTGATGGATGGTCGCTCGGTAGACACCTCCATGGGTTTCACTCCTTTGGAAGGTCTGGTGATGGGAACCCGCTCCGGAGATCTGGACCCGTCCGTGCTGAGCTACCTCGCCCGCCGGGAGCGTGTGACGCCCGAAACCGTCGAGCGGTTGCTGAATGAGTCTTCGGGACTCTTGGGTGTCTCCGGCTTGTCTCATGACATGCGCCGACTGCTGGAAGAAGAGGCTCATAACCCCAGAGCCGCTTTGGCGATCGATCTGTTCTGCTATCGAGTGCGCAAGTATATCGGCGCTTACCTGGCGATCTTAGAAGGAGCGGACGCCGTGATTTTCGGAGGCGGCATCGGAGAGCATCAGCCGACTGTTCGTGCCCGAATTTGCGCAGGAATGGATTGGTGCGGATTGACAATCGATCACGCTCGGAATGCCGACCTGGTGACACAGCCTCCGGGTCTCGCGGCGCGTATAAGTCATGACAAGAGTGAAGTGGCGGTGTACGTCGTTGCGGCTGATGAGGAAACCTGGATTGCCCGGGAGACAGTCAAATGTCTGGTCGATGATCATCGATGAGACCGCATGCAGGAGGAATCATGCCGGAAATTCTCTCCGACCGACAAACCAACAAAACATTGTCCAAGAGGGAACTCACACTGATAGATGCCTACTGGAGGGCCGCCAATTACCTCTCGGTCGGACAAATCTATCTCCTCGATAACCCATTGCTGAAAGACCCCCTGAGCTTGGAGCATATCAAGCCGAGACTCTTGGGCCATTGGGGCACCACGCCCGGGTTGAACTTCATCTACGCCCATCTCAATCGAGTGATCAAGAACTACGACTTGGACATGATCTACATCTGCGGTCCGGGCCACGGCGGCCCTGCGTTGGTCGCCAACACGTATTTGGAAGGGACCTACAGTGAGGTGTACCCCAATGTTTCTCAGGACACAGAGGGTATGAAGCGACTTTTCAGACAGTTCTCATTTCCCGGCGGCATCCCCAGCCACGTGGCCCCTGAAACGCCGGGCTCAATTCATGAAGGAGGGGAACTCGGTTACGCGGTGTCGCACGCGTACGGAGCCGCCTTCGACAATCCCGACTTGATCGTGACCTGCGTCGTCGGCGACGGAGAGGCGGAAACCGGTCCTCTCGCCGCCTCATGGCATTCCAACAAATTCCTCAACCCTGTCACAGACGGCGCCGTGCTGCCGATTGTGCACCTGAACGGCTACAAGATCGCCAATCCCACCGTGCTCGCGAGGATCAGTCGCGAAGAACTGGAGAGCCTCTTCGTCGGCTACGGGTATAAGCCCTACTATGTGGAAGGATCGGAACCCGCCATCATGCATGAATCGATGGCCGCGACGTTGGACACGGTCATGGCGGAAATCAAACTGATCCAAAATGACGCGCGCGCGCGGCGTGAGGACGGCGCCCACGAGACACCCGGACGTCCGAGGTGGCCGATCATCATTCTGCATTCTCCCAAAGGCTGGACGGGGCCGAAGGAAGTTGATGGCCACATGACGGAAGGATACTGGCGATCGCACCAAGTGCCGATCGCAGAGATGGCCACGAAGCCGGGGCACCTCAAGCTGCTTGAAACGTGGATGAAAAGCTATCGGCCTGACGAACTGTTCGATGCAAAGGGGACGCTCCTCTCCGAGCTCGCCCAGCTTGCGCCCAAGGGGACCCGCCGCATGGGGGCCAATCCACACGCCAACGGCGGCCTGCTGCTCAGAGACCTGATACTTCCCGAATTTCGAGATTATGCCGTCGATGTGCCCAAGCCCGGCGCTATGGTGGCCGAAGCGACGCGGGTGCTGGGACGCTACCTGCGCGATGTGATGAAGTCCAATTTGGAGAGGAGAAACTTTCGCGTGATGGCGCCGGATGAGAATAACTCGAACCGGCTGGAGGCCATCCTGGAGGTGACGAACCGCGCATGGATGGGTGAGAGATCGCCCGAGGACGATCGCCTGGCACCGGACGGACGGGTCATGGAGATTCTCAGCGAACACACCTGCCAAGGTTGGCTGGAAGGGTATTTGCTCACCGGCCGACACGGCTTCTTTTCCACCTACGAAGCGTTCGTGCATATCGTCGATTCGATGTTCAACCAGCACGCCAAGTGGCTGAAGACGACTCGGCAGGAGATCCCGTGGCGACGGGCGATTGCCTCGCTCAATTATTTACTCACTTCCCACGTATGGCGGCAGGATCACAATGGCTTTTCACATCAGGATCCCGGGTTCATTGACCATGTCCTGAACAAGAAAGCCGACGTGATTCGTGTGTACCTCCCACCCGATGCCAACACGCTGCTCTCCGTCGCAGATCATTGCCTACGTAGCCGCAACTACGTCAATGTCATTGTGGCCGGGAAACAACCGGCGTTGCAATATTTGGACATGGATGCGGCCGTGAAGCATTGCACCGCGGGCATCGGTATTTGGAAGTGGGCAAGCAACGACACAGAGGGCGAGCCCGACGTCGTCATGGCGTGCGCCGGCGATATTCCGACGCTCGAAACTCTGGCGGCGGCGCAACTGCTGCGAGAGTACGTGCCGGGGCTGAAAATTCGGGTCGTCAATGTCGTGGACCTCATGAAGCTTCAGCACAAGGAAGAGCATCCGCACGGGCTGCCGGATAAACACTTCGATACCTTTTTCACGACCGATAAACCGGTGATCTTTGCCTACCACGGCTATCCCTGGCTGATTCATCGCCTGACGTACCGCCGGACCAATCATAAGAATTTCCACGTCCGCGGGTACAAGGAGGAAGGCGCCACGACGACACCGTTCGATATGGTCTTCCTTAACGATATGGATCGCTTTCACCTTGCGTCGGACGTCATCGAGCGGGTGGGGCTGGGGACGGTGGCGGCCTATGCCAAACAGGCGATCCGCGACAAACGCATCGAGCACCAAGAGTACATCAGAACGTACGGCGAGGATTTACCGGAGATCCGAGAGTGGAAGTGGAGCGTTGGGTAGGGTGAAAGAAAGCGAGAGACGGCCGGGACTGTGGCTCATCCGCCATGGTGAAACGGAGTGGAGCGCCACAGGGCGCCGCACCCGCCCTGGAAGTCTGCGCAGAGTCGCACAAGGATATGGGGACCAGCGACTTTCTCACGGGACTGATGGAGAAGCATGAAAAATGGCCTCGATGCTCAGGGCGTTTCTGAAGTGAACCGTTTTAAGTTTATCTTGTTTCACGAGATGAGAGGAGATTCGATATGAAGGTCGCATTGATTGGAGCGACGGGGTTTGTCGGGTCGGCGATTTTGCACGAAGCGTTGAACCGCGGACATGAGGTGACCGCCATCGTTCGTCACCCGGAGAAACTGGCGGCGCATGCGAAGCTTACTCCAAAGAAGGGCGACATCTATCAAGAGGATGAAGTCTCTCGATTGGTGGCCGGCCATGATGCGGTGATCAGCGCCTTCAATCCCGGATGGAAGAACCCCGACATCTATCAGCAACAGATCGAGGGTACTCATTCCATCATCAACGGCGTGAAGAAAGCCAGTGTCAAACGACTGTTGGTCGTGGGGGGAGCCGGAAGTTTGGAAGTGAAGCCGGGTCTCCAGTTAGTGGACACGCCCGAATTTCCTCTTGAATATAAACAGGGTTCGCTTGCGGCTCGCGAAGCGCTGAATATCCTGCGCAAAGATATCTGCTTGGAGTGGACGTTCCTTTCTCCGTCAGCGGTTCTTGAACCGGGTCATCGTACCGGCACGTTCCGGCTTGGAACGGATCAATTGCTGACGGATGTGAAAGGAGAAAGCCGAATCTCAGTGGAGGATCTTGCGAAGGCGATGATCGACGAACTAGACCACCCCGAGCATGTTCGCCAGCGGTTCACCGTGGGTTATTGATAGTGCGCCCCAACCGGTATGCTGGGGAGATCGAACTCAACGACATCCTGAGGGAGCAAGACAGGGGCATGCTGCCGGTCCTCCGGCAGGTCTGACGGCTCTCCGGCAGCGTACTTGGGCATCAGGATTCTCCTCGCAAGCCTTTCATCGAATCTCAGAATCCAATCCGTCCTGATTGCCGTGACTTAGCACATGTCTGCCTTCGGCACTCCTGCGGGAACGGTTCTTGCCATTCGCAAAGGCATCGGTCGGTTCATCATCCGAGACCCCAGTCTAGAAGGAAACGATAAACGGAGCCGTGAAGAAGGAGGGAACACCCATGTCATTACCAACGGACGTTGCAGAGGATCAGCAGGAGACGGGACAGCCGGCCAAGTTCACCATGCGGATCGAGCCGGAGAACACCGCGCTCGTGGTGACGGATCCCCAAATCGACTTTTTGAGTCCCGCCGGGGTTGTGTGGGGGCTCGTCGGCAAGAGCATCGAAGCGAATCATACCGTGGAGCACATCGAAACCCTGTTTCGACTCGCGAAGGAGCACGGGATTCCAGTCTTCGTGTCGCCGCACAACTACTATCCGACCGACCACGGGTGGAAATTCGAAGGCTACCTCGAAGCGGCGATGCACCAGATGGGCATGTTCGACCGGAAAGGGTCGCTGACGTTGGAAGGATTTGTGGGGTCTGGCGCTGATTGGATGGAGCAGTACAAGCCCTACATCGAAGACGGCGAGACCATCATCGTCAGCCCGCATAAGGTGTATGGACCGGAGACCAATGATCTGGTGCTCCAACTGCGCAAGCGCGGCATCGGTCGCGTGATCCTGGCAGGCATGGCCGCCAATGTCTGCATCGAGTCGCACATGCGCGAACTTCTAGAGCAAGGCTTCGAAGTGGCCGTGGTCCAAGATGCGACAGCGGCTCCACAAGTCCCTGACGGTGATGGGTACCAAGCGGCGCTCGTGAATTTCCGATTCCTCGCCAACGCCGTCTGGACAACTGAGGAAATCGGGAAGGCTCTGTCCCCGACACGCGTAGAACAATTCGTCGGGAGATAAACAACAAGACGATGTTTCCCGACGACTGTTCTCACTGGAAGCCATGTGAGGGAGGCGATATTCGCCACATCATCAGGAGGAGGGTTGTATGGTCACACTGAACGATGCCAAACACGTCATTGCCGCTGCCGAGAAAAAGGCGGTGGAAATCGGTCAACCCATGAACATCGCTGTCGCCGATGCCGGAGGGAACTTAGTCGCTCACGTGCGGATGGATGGCGCCTGGATCGGCAGTATCGATATCTCAATCAAGAAGGCTTTTACTTCGCGGGCCTTCGATATTGCCACGAAAGATCTGGCAACACTGTCCCAATCTGGCGGACAGTTTTTCGGAATCCATGCCTCCAACGACGGCCGAGTCATGATCTTTGCGGGCGGCATTCCGCTCAAACGAGACGGCAAGGTCGAGGGCGCCATCGGCGTGAGCGGTGGTTCAGGCGAGCAGGATCATGCCGTGGCTCAAGCCGGTGCTACAGCTTTTAAATAGGACGATAAAGATTTCCGGTCATGAACTCCTAAATCGAAGGCCGAAGGAGGCACTTATGGCAGAACAGATGGATAGGTTGTTCGCGCCGGAACTGCGGCATCAACTTATTCCCATGACGGATATCCGACATCAGATTCTCGATGCCGTCGGACGGAAATATGAATGCGACTTGGACGAATTGGTGCAAGTCTGTCCGCGGTTCACTTGGAATCAATTGTTCTTGGAAGTGGATCGCTTGAGCCGGACGGGGGAGCTCCGACTGTTCCTAAACGCGTCCGGCGTCTATCGGGTCAGGCTACCATGATTAAGAGGTCTCGTTGCAGCGAACCGAGCAGAACGGCGCCCGGCTAGATAATCACTTATTTACGTAAGGAGGGGGCATCATGGCAAGCAATCGTGGAGTCGCCTATATGGGGCCCGGCACGGTCGAGGTTCAAAATATCGACTTCCCCAAACTCGTTTCCCCTAGCGGCAGAAAGTGCGATCACGGAGTGATTCTCAAACTCGTGGCCACCAATATTTGCGGCAGCGATCAGCATATGGTGAGAGGACGAACAACAGCGCCCAAGGGAATTATTTTGGGCCATGAGATCACCGGCGAAGTCATTGAAGCCGGACGGGATGTGGAATTCATCAAGGTCGGAGACCTGGTCTCCGTGCCGTTCAATATCGCCTGCGGTCGCTGTCGGAATTGCAAAGAACGGTTGACCGGCATCTGCTTGAACGTCAACACCGTTCCCGGCGGTGCCTATGGCTATGTCGGGATGGGGGGATGGATCGGCGGGCAAGCCGAGTATGTCATGGTGCCCTATGCGGATTTCAATCTGCTGAAATTCCCCGACAAGGCTCAAGCGATGGAAAAGATCAGAGACCTGACCTTGCTCTCCGATATTCTGCCCACGGGTTACGACGGCGCCGTGAGTGCCGGTGTCGGACCAGGGTCAACTGTCTACGTTGCCGGTGCCGGTCCTGTCGGTCTTGCCTGCGCGGTTTCGTGCCAGTTGTTGGGAGCGGCCTGCGTGATCGTCGGCGACTTGAATCAGGATCGTCTGGCCAAAGCTAGAAGTTTTGGCTGCGAAACCGTCGACGTGTCGAAACACGCCACGCTCGCCGAGCAGATTGAAGCTATCCTCAAAGTCCCGGAAGTGGACTGTTCCGTTGACTGTGTCGGCTTCGAAGCGCACGGACATGGTCAAGAATCCAAAAAGGAAGCGCCGGCGACCGTGCTCAATTCACTGATGGAGATCACCCGAGCTGGCGGCGGCGTTGGCATTCCGGGACTCTATGTTCCCGAAGATCCGGGAGGAAAGGATGAGAACACCAAGAGAGGAATCCTCGGTCTCAGTATCGGGCTCGCTTGGCCTAAATCGCTCGTATTTCGCATGGGACAGGCTCCGGTGATGAAATATCACCGGCAACTGATGATGGCGATTCTCTACGGCAAGATTCAGCCGGCCAAGGCGGTGGATGTGACGATCATTACGCTGGACCAGGCGCCTCAGGCCTATAAAGAGTTCGACAGCGGTGTTGCCAAAAAGTTTGTCATTGATCCCCACAATAGCCTGAAGAAAGCTGCCTAGAAGAGGAGAGGACCTATTATGAGTACTGATAAACACGAGCAAGAAATTTTTAATCAGACTTCTGTGCTCAAACCCGGCGATCCGGCGCCCGATTTCGCGCTGCGGAGTACGCCCGACCAACTCGTCTCGTTGCGGGAATTCCGCGGCGCTCCCGTGATCCTTGCGTTTTACCCGGCTGATTGGAGCCCAGTGTGCGGGGACCAGATGGCGTTGTACAACGAACTCCTGCCGGAGTTTCAACGCTTTCACGCAGCCCTCATCGGCATCTCGGTCGATGGCATCTGGTGCCATCTTGCCTTCGCGAAGGATCGCAAGTTTCGGTTCCCCTTGTTAGCGGACTTCGAGCCGAAAGGCGCTGTCGCGCGCGCGTATGGCGCCTATCGCCGGCGAGATGGCGTTTCCGAGCGAGCCCTCTTTGTGGTTGACGCCGAAGGAATTATTCGCTGGAGCTATGTGTCCCCAGTCGGCGTCAATCCCGGCGCCGATGGGATACTCGCGGCCCTTGAAGCACTTCCGTCAAAGCAAGAGGTGCCGGCATGACCACAAGAGCCGAGGCCAAGCTGACCGTCCCAGTGGGCGAGCGCGATCACATTCAGGGACCGACAGAGGCGCCCGTCACCCTTGTGGAATACGGCGATTATGAATGCTCCTATTGCGGTCAAGCCTATTTCGTGGTGAAAGAGCTCCAGCGGCTGCTCGGAAATCGCCTGCGTTTCGTGTTTCGCAACTTCCCACTGACGACGGTGCACCCCTACGCCCAACGTGCCGCGGAAGCGGCAGAGGCGGCGGGAGCGCAAGGCAAGTTCTGGGAGATGCACGATCATCTGTTCGAACATCAACAGGAGCTGGACGACAAACATCAGAAGAAATATGCCGCCCAACTCGGTCTGGATCTATCTCGCTTCAATCGGGACATGAGCGAACACCGCTATGCGGCGCGGATACGCGAAGACCTGCTCAGCGGAGTGCGCTGCGGCGTCAACGGCACGCCGACGTTTTGCATCAATGGAGTGCGCTACGATGGCGCTCCCGACCTCGATTCCATGGTGGCTGCTATCGAAGAATCAGTCGCCTCGGTGTGAGGGCGCATGACGAAAGCCGATATTGTAGACTGACGTACAAGCCGATTTGAAAGGAGATGGACATGGTTAAAGAGGATGGAAACATGGTGAAGGTCGCGTTGTTCGTGAGACTGGAAGCCAAGCCGGGAAAAGAAGCGGACGTCGAGAAATTCCTTCGTGGAGGCCTGCCGATTGTTCAAGAGGAACCAGCGACGACGACCTGGTACGGCATCAAACTGGGGCCCTCGACGTTCGGCATCTTCGACACGTTTCCAAACGAGGCGGGCCGGCAAGCCCATCTTTCCGGCAAAGTCGCTGCGGCGCTCATGGCGAAAGCTCCCGAGTTGTTCGCAAAGCCGCCCGTTATCGAAAAAATTGATGTCCTTGCGGCCAAGCTGCCTCGGTAGGCCGGTGAGGACAGACGTGTTGGCGTTTGGAACAGCGTTGGACCGATGTTGAGGAGAGTGTTTCGAACAGAAGGAGGTGCCGACGATTTCGGCGCGGTCTTTTATCTCAGCGGTCAGGGTCCGGCGGATAGCCATTTATTCAGCGGCGCTCTGTTTCTCCTTCACGCTGGGACTGACGGCGCCATATATGAAGGGAGTAGTCATGCGATTCAGACAATCCATCATCATCCCGACAGTCACCCTACTCATCGTGAGCATGGGATTCTTCTGCGGGGTCGAGGCAAAGACCATTGAAGCGGGCCATGCGACCGTGAGTTGGAC
>JAKDNQ010000156.1 GCA_030456405.1 Nitrospira sp. | reverse complement strand
TATTCGCCAAAAAATTCGCTGACACCGATTGGAGACACAAGGACTGGTCGCACGGGGAAAAAATATCTCGTCGTATCAAATGGAGAGAAAAATGCCACGCCTAACCCTCCATTTGTCATGGCATCGAGCACGCCATGTGATGCGGTGCAGAGAAAGAAATAGAGGAACAGCCCCGTCATCGCTGCCGCCGACTTGCTTCGATACCACACACCCACAAGCAGCCCGGCAAGCAGCGCTGCGAATATAATCGAATGCGTCATTCCGCGATGGCCCCACAAATCGCCGTACTCAATGCCAAAATACAACCCGATCACATCCAGATCCGGCAAGGTCGAACAGAACGCGCCCAAGGATAATTCGCGCCAGCTCAGTTCCTTGTTTTGAAATGCCTTGCCCATCGCCAGCGCGACAAAGGCATGGGAAAATGCAGATGCCATTCACCCCCTCGTAAAGCAATATGACATCGTGGAACCCTACGCTGCCAACGCAAACACGTCAAGAATGCAGGCGTTTACCGACAACGCTTCACGCGCGACCTAACGCTTGAGCAATCCTGTCAATTCGGTTCTGTGTGATCGGGTCTTCAAGAATTCGATCAGTTCGATTCGTAGCATCTGATTGAGACGTTGCCGTGTCTCAAGCGGTAGGCGAAGAAACTCTACCCCGAACTGACAACCCTGAACCCATTTAATCGCCCCGAGATCTATTGACAGCGCCGGCGTCTGATCAGGAAGCAGAACACTCACACGCACATCACTGCCACAGAGCACCTCTTGATCGCACAAGACGGAGCACCCCATCAGTGACAGGTTGGTCAGAATGCCTTCACCGACAAAGGGAGCACCGCCATAGATGACGGGATAGAACAGCGGGAACCGATGATAGGTCCGAGAATACTGAAGGGGTGCCATCGAGCCTCCGTGACACCGGATAGTACCGGGCCCTGTCCTGTGAGCGGTATCCTACCTAGGAAGGGGACACACTCGTGGGCAATACGTGTGAAGCGTCTGTTGTTGGAGATAAGAGTGAAGGCTACCTGGCGCACGGCTGATGGAATGAGACAGGAGTAGATCGTTTTCGCATGTCAAAGATCAATTGTATTTTCAATAACATCATTGTGTTTCTTAAATGTATTCTTTCAAGAATTAGCCGTGTAGCCATCTGTTGCAATTGATCGATGATGACCCTTTACTCTTCCGACTACTCCTCCGATGCAGTGGATGCCGGCGGGACCGACCTCCGTGAAACGTGAGACGTAAACCGTTTCGGGCTATGAGTGCAAGGCCAATAGGATGAGGTTGGTGGTCAGCAGCGCTGAGACGGCTGTTCAGGCCGAAATAGTTCCGGACATCTTTCCATTCCGCCTTGCGATCAATGCTCCAAGACCCGAGGCCGCTATCAAGGGAATGGCAAAGAGACCAAACGCCACCATCCCAAGCGGCCACAGATTACCAAACCCTTGAGTGGCAAACATCCAGACCGCTTGCCCTAGAACCTGAACAATCCCCCATCTCCACGGTCGCTTCGGCTCAATAAATCCTAGAATCCCAGCAACGAGACAGAGCGCTGGAATACCGAGGGTGAGATAGAACTCAGAATCCCACGCCTCTGTCTGCCCGGAGAACAATGAAATGAGAATCCATGCCAGGATCCCAGAGGCACAGGCAGCTCCATACAGCCAGATTTCCTTCTTCATCGAGAAAACCCTACGTGTAGGATGCAAGTGCGTCAAGAATTCGCACAGAAATAGCAATTTTCTTTCGAGGGACCAGGTCATATCCTACACTGACTGTGCAAGAGAGGCATCATGTCATCAGAGGAGAACCGATGACGAGCCAGTGCATGCAAGCCAATACGATAAAGGTGTTAGTCGTTTGCGCCTTGAGCCTCTGGTCCTTCGCGCCGGCAAAGACCATTGGCCTCTCACAGGCTGCTATTGGAAAGGACGAACCCCCGACATTTGTAACATGGCCTGAGAAGGGCTTGGGCCTTTCGATCGACTTACCCGGCTTCAAAAAAGACATTGACCAGGTCAACCCTGACGGTCGCCGTAATTTCACAGCCTCACACCCCAAAACGGGACTGAACGTGTCTGTCACTCTTGAAAAAGTTCCGACTCATGCGACCGCGCATGGTTGCATCGAACAGCTCCAACTGATACAGGAAAGTCCGTCTGTCACCCGCGGGCAAGACATCGCACTCAACACCACCGGCGCCATACCAACCCTTGAATATACCTTGCACAAATTCCGTGGAGTCCGATTGGACCAGAAACATGTGTTCGCCTGCATCGCACAAGACAACGTCTATGCCGACATCCATCTTTCGAAGGCATACTACACCAACGCCGATGCGCCGCTCTTTCAATCAATTCTCAAAAACATTCGCTTGCAACCAGAACCCTCAACGATCCTACAGACCACGCTTCCGGCGCCGCTGAAGATCATCCTGACCAAGAAAACAGCGCCGCTAAAGATCATACAGATCCACCCACCGGCACCACCCAGCAGCAGAGAATTACTCGAAATAGGAAACGCGCTCTATCGGCAGAACAAATTCGCCCAAGCCATTCCACCCTATTCGAAAGCGTTTGATCTTGAAACAGCCGAGCCGCAACTCGAACGGACCCTCTGGCGCACCTTGATCAACAAGTTAGGGACGGCCTACGAAATGACCGGTCGTCTCAAGGAAGCAGCAGCCCTGTTTGAACAGGGAATACAGGCCGACCCTGCCTACCCGTTGTTCCACTACAATCTGGCCTGCACGTTTGCAGACATGAATGAGATCGATCATACGATGCAGTCCCTCAGGACAGCTTTTCGCCATCGAAAAAATCTAAACCCTGGCGACCAGGGAATGCCCGACCCACGCCGGAACTCATCGTTTCAGCGCTTCATGAAGAATGAGATCTTCCGCAGTCTGATCAACGACCTGACCGCCGCAAGGAGTTAGCCCGCATGATGTATGACAGTGTGCCGCGAAATCATTCTGCCTCTGTTCTCTTTCTAGTCGGTAACGATACGATACTCCGTGACACGACCATCGGAACTAAACCTCAAAACTAGCCACTCTGAATCGATGCCAAACAAACCTCTTTCCGGACCCAGCCAATACACGGCATCCCAATCCCTCCAATAGCTGGTTTTATCGCCTTCCCCCAGAAGCTCGGTCACATGACCCTTCGGCAGTCCAACAAGGGGAACCGTGGCGATGAGATCATCAACCATCCGAAGACGATCCGGCCACAAGGGATTGGCGGCTTGAGCGGCCTTCCACCTCTGAGAATCGAATGCCTCCTGCTGCCAGCGGTCTTCAAGAGGAGGGAGAAGGAAGAGCACACTAAAAACTGCAGCATAGGGAGCCGCGAGCCCAAGCGAGAATGCAACGGGTTTGTATGTTGAGCCACGCCAGAACCGCAGACCAAGAATCACAACAAGGAGGAACCACGGGAACCAGGTAGCGATAGACATCAACAACACAAGCCAAAGTGGCCGGGTATCGTACACCACGACCATCCCCAGCCATTCATTGAAGATGGTAAACCAATGATAGAGGAACGCAAAGCAACCGGAGGACACAATCGCGCCGGCAATGCCAAAACTGAGGCGAGGAAAACGACTTAGGAAGAGCGCCATAATTACCACGCGGGGCTCGCCTTGCATCCGCGATTGCGGTGCAGACCGGATGACATTCAGTCTAACCGCAACCCAGATCAGCCCCAAATATTTTCACGATCCGGACAACAAGCGGTAAGAAACACCGTCGGATGCAGTGGGCAACTGGCGGGGTTGAGCGTCAATCAGCTCGAAACCAATCCAAACACCATTCTCAGCTCTTGCACATCGACGTTCTTCACGTGTTGACTCTCACTACAGGGGTGTAACCAGACGCGCGTCGTCAGTACAATGTGACTATGTATAAGACGGGTGTGTTGCTCGCTATTGTGGGAGTGGGATGGTCAAGTATGCTGCTCGCCGATGAGGAACAGCGCCCTCAAGTGCCTGCCTTTAACGAGCGTTTAAACGATGCGCTCGGCTCCGAGGGCGGCGTGCAAGTGTATAAGGATCCCGCTGGGAATGTTGGAACCATTCTCGATCCACCAGGCGGCGAGCGTCGCCTCACGGTGCAGCCGCCGCAAAGTCCGTCGATGAACCTCGGCCCTCCCCTTCAGCTACATGACCCTCCTCCCCAACTGCCTCCTGCCATGACTCCTGTTCACCCATCCCCTCCGGATTTTCCTCAGAGGACTCGTTAGCCCCAATAGCTCATGACGGCTGGTGACTCATCCACTCATTCCCTCCCTCCCACGCTTCACAAACATCGAGGGCCTGACGCAGGCGGTTTGATCGTGTTGGTTTTGCGAGCTTTCGCTCCGCCCTCCAAAGGTTTTGCTCCCTGTATGCATGAGCATAGTTATGCCTTCTCGAGTTTGCCATAGCGACGCTCGACTTCATGCCGATCGCATGACCAGAGTGCATTGGTCTTATAGTGTTCAAATTGTCCTTCTGCCGCATGGCCGGAGACCCGTCGCCGAAGCTGCGCCATTTCTTCCTGCGTCATGGGAACGAACCGTCTGACGATGGCAAGATTCTGACGCAACACCTCTCGTGAATCGATGCCGCTCACGAGCGTGGAGACCGGCAAGGACAGCACGTATCGTATCGCCTCTTCGACCGTCAGAATACCCTGCTGAATCGGCTTCCCGTTTCCACAAAGCGATTTCATGGCAATGGGTGCGATGCCACGCCTGAGAAGTTCCGGAAGAACCTGACGTTCGAAACTGTTGTAGGCCGCATCAAAGACATTCAGCGGAAGTTGACAGGTGTCGAACGGAAAGTCGTACTTGAGCACGTTCAAATGCACGGCGGGATTCGTGTGGCCGGTAAATCCTATGAATCGTACTTTCCCTTGCTGCTTCGCTTCACTCAACGCCTCAATCGCTCCCCCTTCCCGGAAAATACGTTCAGGATCATCGTCGCAACCGACTTCATGAATTTGCCACAAATCCAGGTAGTCAGTACCCAGCCGACGCAACGACTGCTCTAAATGCAACATGCCGACCTTTTTCCCACGGCCGTGGGTACACATCTTAGTCATTAAAAAGACATCGTGACGATGCCCCTTCAGCGCCTTCCCCATCACCGCTTCGCTCCGATTGTTGTGATAGTCCCATGAGTTGTCGAAGAACGTCAGTCCGGCGGCAATGGCCTCCTGAACGATTCGATGGCCTTCTTCATCGCTCGCTTTCAGAACATGCCAGCCTCCGAGCGCTAAAATCGGAACCGTGACACCAGTGCGCCCCAACTGACGACGGGGTAGACCCTGCTCCTCCAACTTACTCGGAGATCTTTCCGCATCTGTCATCGCACGTGCCAGGCTGGAGATCCCTGCCAGCATAACCGCCGATCCCAACAGGCCGATTCGTGTGCACACTTCACGTCGACCGATCTTCAGTTCAGTGTTGTTCTCGTCTCGATCCTCATGTCGCGGCATGCTCATAATCCTCCCCGCATCTATCCTGTGATTCGAGGGACACACTCTCTCCCCACCACCGACATTGTTCATCCTCGAAGAAGATTCGTCAAGACCGGCATAGCCGAATGTAGATAGCAAGTTAATTTGTCCGGTGTATGTAGCACATGATCTGTCCGGTTC